>MKUV01000022.1:2535-23460 GCA_001898725.1 Caedibacter sp. 37-49 | reverse complement strand
AAGAAAGAGAAACTCTTCCTTGACCATCTACAACTACACTACCATAATATGTTACTATTTTCAATATAAAAGTGTGCATTTTTTGAAAAAACGTAAAATTCAATTAAATATTTTATCTATTTAGGAGGCTAATTCTTTAAGAATTATGCTTTGAAGTCTTAAGTTGAAAGAAAAACAGTAAACTGCATAAACACATAGCAACTAAAAATATGGCTAAAGGCTCAAGATCAAAGTCATTAAGTAAACTACCAGCCAATCCCCCTACCCCCATAGATAATTGTGTCATAAGGCTTCTGACTGCTGATGCAGAACCTCTTTGGCCTGAAAAAAGTTGTAACGCTGCAGAAGTTGATGGTCCCCATATTAAAGCAGGTCCAATCATGTAAAGTCCTGTTGCAATTACTAGTAAAGAAATAAAGATATATTGAAAAATACTTAACAAGAGCAATATAGAAGCCCCTAATAGAGAAAGCATAATTCCCAACAAAATGGTTTTGTTTATTCCGACATAATAAACTAATTGAGAAGCTAAAAAAGTACCTAAAATATAGGTTAAACTCACGATGCTAATATAAATCCCTATAAGTTCAGAAGTTAAATGAAAGGTTTCTTTCAAAAAGAAAGGGATAACCGTAAGATAACATAACTCACCACACATTAAAAAGGCAGATAACATAATATAAGCTGTAAATTTTTTATTTTTGAAAATTAGAGCATAAGAGTTTAAAATGCTTGTTATATGAAATTTCTTCTTTTCAGAAATTTGTCGTACGTCATAGAAGTAAAAAACCATCAATGTAGTAATTATTAAAGAAAAGATAAAAAGTAGAAAAAAATTCCCTTTCCACCCAAATATTGTGTCTATGAATCCCCCAATACTTGGAGCTACTAAAGGTCCCAATGAAATAATACTACCAACCCAAGCCATAATCTTAGCGCCTTTCTGGCCTGGATATTGATCCTGGATTGTAGCCCATCCTACGATTGGTACAGAGACTGCACCGAAACCCTGAATAAACCTTCCTATTAATAATTCAGTTAATGAAAGTGACTGAAAACATAGAAAGCTTCCAAAAATAAAAATGCCCAATCCCCATAAAAGTGTTTTTTTTCGTCCAAAATGATCTGCGGCAAAACCAAAAATTGGTGGGGAAACAAGTCCGCCTATCATATAAAAAGGGACTGAAAGCTGTAAGCTATCTGAACTACAGCTAAAAAAGACTGCCATAGCAGGAAAACTTGGAAGATAAATATCAGTTGCAATTATTGTAACAATAAATGCTAAAATAATTAAAACTGTATTTTTTTTTGTTATCATCTTTTAAGTCCTACAACTTTTTACTCGGAAAGGTTTGACATAATGTGTTTGCCTTCGAGCTGGCGTTTCCACATTTTTTCATAGATATCCTTTTGTTTAATCAATTGAGAATGTTGACCTCTTTCAACGATGCGTCCATGATCTAGAACAAGAATTTCATCTGCATCAACAACTGTTGATAAACGATGAGCTATAATAATTGTTGTATGACCTTTTGAAATCTCCCTCAAGTTTTCTTGTATACTTTTTTCTGTATGCGTGTCTAATGCTGAAGTTGCTTCATCAAACAAAAAGATTTTTGGTTTTTTGAGAAGCGTTCGAGCGATAGCAATACGCTGCTTCTCGCCACCGGATAATTTTAAACCTCGTTCTCCAACAGGCGTTAGATACGCGTCTGGTGTTTGCATAATAAAATCATGGATTTTAGCAAGCTTTGCAACTTCAATTATTTCTTCTTTGGTAGCATGAGGGCGACCATAAGCAATATTATAATAGATTGTGTCATTAAAAAGGACTGTATCTTGAGGAACAATTCCCATTACTTTTCGTACACTGGATTGAGTCAAATCACGAATATTTATGCCATCAATCAGAATTTTTCCTTGAGATACATCATAAAAACGAAATAATAAACGAGAGATTGTTGACTTACCTGCGCCTGAAGGTCCCACAATAGCGACCGTTTTGCCAGCTGGAACTTCAAACGAAATATCCTTAAGAATCAGTCTATCTGACGTGTAACCAAAACTAATTTTTTCAAAAATGATTGTTCCTTTTTTAAGACTAAACTCTTGTGAGTTCTTAGAATCTTTTATCTCTAAAGGTTCTTTAAACAGAGCAAACATTTGCTCCATATTTATAAGAGATAATTTAATTTCACGATACGCGAAGCCTAAAATGTTAAGCGGTAAATAGAGCTGAATAAGGTATGTATTTACTAAGACAAAATCACCGACAGACATCTTCAAAGCGATTACTTCATAAGCTGCCATTATCATAACGACGACAAGTCCAATAGATATAATGATTCCTTGTCCAATATTAAGAAGCGACATTAACTGCTTACTTTTTACAGCTGCACTTTCGTATTGTGCAAGAGAGGCGTCATACCGCAAAGCTTCATGTTCTTCATTATTAAAATATTTTACAGTTTCATAATTTAATAAGCTATCGACTGCCTTTGCATTCGCTTCATTATCTGTTTGGTTCATTTTTCGTACAAAATTAGTACGATATTCCGTTACGCTAATTGTAAAAACAATATAAATCGCCAAAGTCAACAGAGTTATGAAGGCAAATAATGGTTTGTAGATTGTTGAAAGCACTATAGAAACCATAATTATTTCAAAAATTGTCGGCAATATATTGAAAATCATAAATCTTAATAATGTTTCAATTGCCGTTGTTCCACGTTCAATTGAGCGACTAAGTCCACCGGTTTTCCGATCTAAATGAAATCTTAAACTTAAAGCATGCAGAAATTCGAAAGTTTTGAGAGCAATTTGTCTGATCGCACGGTGCTCAACACGCACAAATAACATATCTTTGAGTTCATTAAAAAATTGTGCGCCTATACGTGCGGCTCCGTATGCTAAAATGAAGCTTACGGGAATGATTTCAAATCCAATATTTTCAACATTTATAGAAAGTAAATCAACAGCTTTCTTATAATAGATAGGTGCATAAACATTGATAATTTTACTTAAAATAAGAAGAATCAAGACGCAGAGTAATCGAAACTTCATTATTTTTCCTTGTTGATTCCACAAGTAAAACATAAGTGTTTTTAAAGGTGTTAAATTTGCCTGAGAGTTAATATCTGTATTATTTAATTTCATTGTAGTTTTATCCTTGACGAGTGAAAAACAAAATAACATTATCACCATACAATCTACTATATGTAGTGAATGTTTTTTAAAAAAGCCACCACATATTGATTATTTTGTAATTTTTACAGTATTTTAGTTTATTAAAGGATATACATATATGAAAATCTCTCGTCGCTTTACGAAGAAGGGTCAATCCCCTTATTCAACTATTAAATTTAGAAAAGCAACGAGTGAAATACGTAATCCTGATGGCTCGATTGTTTTCCAAATGAAAGACATAGAAATTCCATCCCACTGGTCTCAAGTTGCTTGTGATATATTGGCTCAAAAATATTTCCGTAAAGCTGGCGTTCCATCCAAATTACGCCCTATTGATGAAAAAGGGGTTCCGGAGTGGCTCCGAGCTTCTAAAATTGATGATCGTAAAAATTCAGAAGAAACAGATTCTGATGCAAATATTTCAGGCCCAGAAACATCCGCTAAGCAAGTCTTCAATCGTCTTGCTGGCACCTGGACATATTGGGGCTGGAAAGGTGGTTATTTTAATTCTGAAGAAGATGCACAAACTTTCTATGACGAATTATGCTATATGCTGGCCAATCAAATGGTTGCCCCTAATTCGCCTCAATGGTTCAATACAGGACTTCATTGGGCTTATGGAATAAATGGTCCTTCTCAAGGCCATTTTTATGTTGATCATATTACTGAAAAATTAATGAATTCAACATCTGCCTATGAACGTCCTCAACCTCATGCTTGTTTTATTTCCAGCATTAATGACGACCTTGTTAATGAAGGCGGGATCATGGATTTATGGGTTAGAGAAGCAAGATTATTTAAATATGGCTCAGGAACAGGTTCAAACTTCTCAAATCTTCGCGGTAAAGGTGAGCCCTTGTCAGGGGGTGGTAAATCCTCTGGCCTTATGAGCTTCCTTAAAATTGGCGATAGAGCTGCAGGCGCCATAAAATCAGGAGGTACTACAAGACGAGCCGCTAAAATGGTGGTGGTTGATATTGATCATCCTGATGTAGAAGAATTTATTAATTGGAAAGTTATAGAAGAACAAAAAGTTCTTGCGCTTGTCACTGGTTCGAAAATTGCCAAAAAGCACCTTAATGCCGTTATGCAAGCATGTCAGCTTGGGACAGATGAAAGCCGTTTTGATCCTCAGGTAAATTCTGCCTTAAAAGAAGCAATTAAAAACGCACGCGGACATATGATTTCTGAAAATTATATTCAGCGCGTCATTCAATATACACGCCAAGGCTGCTCCTCTTTTGAATTTGAAACGTATGATACAGATTTTAATTCTGAAGCCTATTCAACTGTTTCTGGACAAAATTCCAATAATTCTGTTCGTATTACGAATGAATTTTTAGAGAAAGTTCTTAAAGATGAAGAGTGGAATCTCATTCGTCGCACAGATGGAGGCATTTACAAAACCATCAAAGCTAAAAACTTATGGGAACAGATAGGTTATGCGGCTTGGGCTTCTGCAGATCCAGGAATTCAGTATCATACAACAATAAATGAATGGCATACTTGTCCTAAGAGCGGTCCAATTCAAGCTTCTAACCCCTGTTCAGAATATATGTTTCTTGATGATACAGCTTGTAACTTAGCGTCCATTAACCTTGCCATGTTTTATGATATGGAAAGCGATCAACCAACCTTTGACGTCCAAGCTTACGAACATGCCATTAGGCTTTGGACATTGGTACTCGAAATTTCAGTTATGATGGCACAATATCCTTCCCAAAAGATTGCTCAACGTTCTTATGATTTTAGAACACTAGGTCTTGGTTATGCAAATCTTGGTGGTCTGTTGATGGCAATGGGAATTTCTTATGATAGTCCTGAAGGTCGAAGCATGGGAGGCGCTTTAGCAGCCGTTATGACTGGTAGATCTTATGCAACATCCGCAGAGATTGCACGTGAGCTTGGTACCTTTTCTCAATATACACTTAACAAAGAAGATATGTTACGTGTTATGAAAAATCATCAGCGAGCAGCTTACGGAGAAACTACAGGGTATGATAGTCTTAAAATTTTACCTGTCCCGCTTGATCATGCTTCTTGCCCAATTTCTGCACTCAGTGAAGCTTCTAAACATGCTTGGGATCATGCCCTCGAATTAGGGGAAAAATACGGCTATCGAAATGCTCAAACAACTTGTATTGCACCAACAGGAACCATTGGGCTTGTGATGGATTGTGATACGACTGGCGTTGAACCTGATTTCGCTCTAGTAAAATTTAAAAAGCTTGTCGGTGGTGGTTACTTCAAAATTATTAATCAAATGGTCCCTAAGGCGCTTTATAAGCTGAGCTATAACAAAGAAGAAATTCAAGCTATTATAGATTATGCCGTGGGCCGTGGAACCCTTGAAAATTCTCCTTCTATTAGCTTTGAGGCACTTAAGAAAAAAGGATTTAATGAGGAAGTTTTAGCAAAACTTAACAGTAGTTTAAGCTCTGCCTTTGATATAAAATTTGCTTTTAATCGATGGACGCTTGGTGAAGATTTCTGCAAAAACGTTCTTGGTTTTTCCGATGAGCAATTAAGCAACAATAATTTCGATATTCTAACAGCTTTAGGCTTTAATAAAGACGAAATAGAGAAAGCAAATAATTTTTGCTGTGGAACAATGACCCTGGAAGGCGCTCCATACTTAAAAGATGAACATCTTCCTGTTTTTGATTGTGCGAATCCTTGCGGACGTCTTGGGAAAAGAGCGTTGTCAACAGAAAGTCATATTCATATGATGGCCGCTGTCCAACCTTTTATCTCAGGTTCTATCTCAAAAACAATTAATATGCCTAACAATGCATCAATTGAAGAATGTAAGGAAGCTTATCTGCTTTCATGGCGTTTAGCTTTAAAATGTAATGCTCTTTATAGAGATGGTTCAAAGCTCTCTCAACCTCTTAATACTTCCCTTATTTCAGAAGATGAGAACGCAGAAGATATTGTAGAACAAATTACTTCCCTTACAGGTGCTGCACGAACTAAAGTTTTAACTGAGCGAATAGTTGAAAAAGTGATTGAACGCGTCGTTCATCGCAATGAACGCCATAAACTCCCCGCCCGTCGAAAAGGTTATACGCAAAAAGCAACGGTTGGAGGACATAAGGTTTATCTTCGAACCGGTGAATATGAAGATGGTCGTCTTGGTGAAATCTTTATTGATCTTCATAAAGAAGGGTCTGCCTTTAGAAGTTTAATGAATAATTTTGCTATGGCTATTTCGATAGGACTACAATACGGTGTTCCTCTTGACGAATTTGTTGACGCTTTTGCCTTCACAAGATTTGAACCTTCAGGACTTGTGACTGGGAATGATGCGATTAAAATGGCTACTTCCATTCTTGATTATATCTTCCGAGAACTTGCAATTTCTTATCTTGATCGAACTGACCTA
Source organism: Caedibacter sp. 37-49 (assembly GCA_001898725.1). Taxonomy (GTDB): domain Bacteria; phylum Pseudomonadota; class Alphaproteobacteria; order Caedimonadales; family Caedimonadaceae; genus Paracaedimonas. The sequence goes on along the minus strand of MKUV01000022.1, from coordinate 16,889 downwards.
GCTCATTCAGATCCCAAAGAACTTTTACCCGAAAGCTTAGGAGAAGCTCATGAGCGAATGTCTACAGGTCGTCAAGAACAACAAGAGATTGAAGCTCTCAGTTCTTTAACAAGCAAAGGTTATATTCGTAATAATTTATATATTCTTAAAGGAAAACGTACTGCAACCCGAACAACTGAGACGATACACTTGAAAGTTGAAGGTTCAAATGCTTTAGCCCCGAATCCTCTTGGAGCTTCGAGTGTAGAAAAAGCTGAGCTTATCATTCCTCATTATCAAGAAAACCAACCTATGAATAATACGCTTTCTAAAGCAGAAACAGCTCGCCTAAAAGGGTATGAAGGTGATTCCTGCCAAGAATGCGGAAATTTTACATTAGTTCGTAATGGCACTTGTATGAAGTGTATGACATGTGGTAGTACGAGTGGCTGTTCTTAATATTAATTTTTAATTAAATGGATATTCATAAGAATATCCTCTTGATTTTAAAAGTGAATACATGATTAATTTTAATATTTTACAAAACACTGGCTTTATTTTGTCTATTAAGCTAATCTGTGTTGAATCGAGTGTTAATTCTAGGAAAAATATATATGTGTAATCGTGTAGTTTTCTTATTGCTCGTTAATCTATTATTTTTTTTCCCTTCTTATATAGCAGCTTCGGATCTTAGAGAAGTTTTACAAGAAACGGTTAATAATGCGTTAAGTAGATATAAAGTTGCTCATGAAAAGCAATCCAGTGTCTATCCTAAATGTGAGACATTTACAGATGCTTACGTTAAGATAAGAAAAGTTCTAAGAGACAATGTAGGTCATGTTACTGAATTACTTCAAAAACTTCGAGAAGCAGAACTGAAATACGAAGAAAATTCTTCTGCTCAAAATTATCCTTCTCATGTTGAAAGTGGCACACTATCTAAAGGTGCTGTTTCTAAAGGTGAAACTGAAACTCCTTTTACTAGTCTCAACGACGTATTGCAGCTATGGGTATTATTGGAAGAGACCCTAAGTAAAAAATTTCCTGATTTTAAGCCATCTAGCATTCAAAAGAAACGTATGAATTTTACGACAGCAAAAGAACTCATAACAGTTTTTGAAACTAATTTAAGAAGGCTTAATGAATCGATTCATACTGTTGGATTAATGGCAAAAATATATTCTGAAGATACTTATTTTAAAGCAACAAGAGTCTTAATTGCGCTTTGGGAATGGAAAAAGAAAGCTAATTGCATTGATCTCAATGAATTTCATAAACATGAATTTATTCATGAGATTTTAGAAAGTATTCATAACACAGGAAAAATTAACTTTGTTCAATTTGTTTGCCCTAATGTCGATTTTTCTTTATTATCTTCCTCTGCTCCAGAGAAATATTATTTTACATCGGTTGAAGAATCTATATTTTATAGGCAAAAAGACTCTTTATTTGAATTCGTTAAAAATTTAAGACTTACGGGAGTGCCTATTAAGATCTGCTTATTGATTGGTGATGATGAAGACTCTTATTGGTGGCCGGATGAAAAAAGTTGCACTTTTCCTATTTTTAAAAAACCTCCCGGTTTAGTGGAAGAAAAGTTGGTTCTGCGTCGCGAAGCATATCGATCAAATATCGAGGCATATACTCGTAAGTATTTCGACAATCCAGATAATTTGTCGGAATATTCAGCTGTTGATGTCGAAGTTCATAATCTTTTCGATAAAAAATTAAAAAGTCCTAACTTAATATTAAATCAAGCTACTCTTAGCGAAGTTTTCACGAATTGCCAAAAATACTTTTCTGAAGCAGAGTATGAATTAGAAAAAACTAGGATGGAACAATTAGCAAAAAATTATTATCGCGAATTATTCCATTATTTTGCTCGTAGTCTTGAAGAATCCGAAGAAAAAACCAAACAGCACTATTTACCAGCAATTATACGAGCTAAATTTGCAACATATGCATTAGATGGCCTTACTGCATATGATTGTTCTCCTTATGCTATTTTGCTTCAAACAGAATCACCTCCAGTATTACGAAGTAAAATGATCAATACAGGAATAATGATACGTGATAATAAAATATTTTCAGTTGTTTATTTATCAAACGATAAAGATTCAAAAAGAAATACTTTTTTATCTGGCACTTCAACAAAAGTGCAGGAATCAAAATCAAAAAATACAATTCTGTAACACATAAAAGAAAAGAAATTAGTTAAAAAATTGTAGGAAAACTGCATATGTTCTTTTTGTACAAAATTATCTTTTTATTCCCTTAAATTAATTCACTTCTTATTTTAATTTGAGTAAAATTAGGCCAATAAACAATTTATTTAATTTATCTTGCATGAATTTTGAAGCAATGGCAGGTTTATTCCTTAAATTATATAAGGAGTCTAAAACAGTGGAATTTGTTAAATCAGCCAGTGTATATTGCAGTTCATTTAATGGTTTACCTGCAAAATATCAAACTGCAGCTCAAGAAATGGGAGTCCTTCTTGCTAAGAACAACATACAGTTAGTGTATGGTGGTGGGCGGATGGGACTTATGGGATTAGTCTCAAACGCTGTTTTAGAAGCGGGGGGAAAAGCTATTGGAATCTCAACAACACTGATAAGTACAAGAGAAGGCATCAATGAGAACCTTCATGAAATTATGGTTGTTGAGACGATGCATGAACGTAAACGACTCATGTTTGAGAAATCTGAGGCTTTCATTATTCTTCCTGGCGGTATAGGCACATTAGATGAAACTTTTGAAATTATGACTTGGAAACAAATTGGCCTACATCATAAAAAAATTATTTTTTTAGATATTGATGAATACTGGTCTACAATTTTTTCGACTCATTTTAAGCGCATGATCGAAGATGGTTTTGTAAGGGGAATTGATCAAAAACTTTTCATAATCGTAAAAACTCCCGAAGAAGTTATTTATAATCTTTGTAATGGTATCCAACCAGATCAAGGCTATGTTTCAAAATGGGTTTAAATTAATATGAATCCTCTTATTATTATTCCTGCACGTCTTGCAGCCTCTAGACTTCCTCAGAAACCATTATTAATGATTGGTGATAAGCCGCTTGTGCTCCACGTTCTAGATCGCGGATTAGAAGCTAATATAGGTCGTGTAATTGTTGCATGCGATGATGAAAAAATTGCTTCAATTGTTAAAAATGCAGGTGGCGAGGTTTGTATGACTGACCCTGCCTTACCTTCAGGTTCAGATCGTGTTTATGCTGCAGCCAATATTATTGATCCTGAAGAAAAGTACGATGTAATTATTAATTTACAGGGCGATATGCCTTTTATTGACCCTCAAGTAATTAAATATTCTTTTGAGCCTCTTCAAAATCCAGATGCAGATATTTCAACATTAGCCGTAAAAATAAATGACGAAGAAAGTAAAAATAGCATAAGTGTTGCGAAAATAGCGATGATAGAGAAAGAAAATCCTTTTATACGCCAGGCTTTATATTTCAGCCGTTCTGTCATTCCTCATGGGGCTTTAATTCATTATCATCACATAGGACTCTATAGTTACCGTCGCAAAGCACTTAAGAAATTTGTTAATCATCCCCCTTCTCCTCTTGAAATTTCTGAAAAATTAGAACAATTAAGAGCACTTGAAGTGGGCTTAAGAATTGATGTTCGAATTGTTAACACAATTCCTTTTGAAATTAATACACCTCAAGATCTAGAAGTATCACAAAAGCTTGTTAAAACTTTTAAAGATAACTGGGAAGATAAATTTCTTGCATGAGTTGTAAAGAATCTTTTATATTCTCTTTGGAAGATCAGGCTTGGACGTAAGGTTTTCGAACCCGGTCAGATCTGGAAAGAAGCAGCCGTAGTATTATCTCTTGCGGGTTAAGATGCTGGTCTTCCACTCTCAATTCTATCTATAAGGCGTCTAAAACACCTTGCAGAATGTAACTAGCAGCCATTTTATCAACAACTTCTTGTCGGCGCTTACGCGACACATCTGCCATTAGAAGCGTCCTTGTTACAGCGATGGTAGAAAGACGCTCGTCCCAAAAAGCAACAGGAAGATCTATTTCATTTAAAAAATTATAAGCAAATTGTTTTGTAGATTGACAGCGTGGCCCTTCTGAACCATCCATATTCTTAGGCAGACCTATCACTAAACCGCAAACATTATATTTATTAATAATAGCCATTAATTCTAAAATATCTTGTTTAAGTTTTTTTCTTTCAAGGGTTTTAAAAGGTGTTGCAATTGTCCAAGTAGCATCTGAAAGAGCAAGCCCTATCGTCTTAGCACCAACATCTAATCCTAAGAGTCTATTCGTGTTATTTTTAAAGGATCTTAAAGAATTAATGTCGCATAAAGCCAATAGCTTTTTCTCCTTAATGTTCGATAGCATGATGCTTTGCTAGATCCGTAAATTTTTGGTTTAAAATCAAAAAATCTACTGAACTAAAAAGCAACGTTTTAAATCGACTGGTTTCCCCTTTAACTATAGTAATATGTGTTTTTGGCACACAGAATTCAGAAGCCATAAAACGAATAAGTGCATCGTTTGCTTGACCATTTTCAGGCACTGCTCTTACACTAATTTTAAGATAAATTTGTGCTTCGGCAGAAATATATAATCCTTGAATGCCATTTTGTTTCGAATTAGGCGTTAAACGGATATTTACAAAAAATTTTTGATCAGTTTGATGAAAAAAATTGTTCCTATGCTCGACCTCTGGCCCACTTTCAATGCGAGATCGTTGCTGATTTTTACGCTTTAATAAGTTAGTACGTAAAGCTTGAGCCAAACGATCTTGAGTTTTATTATTCATTTTTTTTTCATATCATGCATTGCTTTACTTGCAACTCTTTGCTGCTTAAGTTAAACGTATTCAAATTAAAGCCGTCGTAGCTCAGTGGTAGAGCACACCCTTGGTAAGGGTGAGGTCGAGAGTTCAATCCTCTCCGGCGGCACCAGTTTTTATGTCTCTTCAAATTTTAAACAATTTTAAATTGCTTTTCTAAAACATTTTAATACCTCTAAAAGTATTATCAAGGTTACGCCTGTTGTTACAATAGCTGGAGCAGCCGAAATATCATAACTATTAGAAATACATAATCCTATAATCGTTATAATTATACCAACCCCTATTGCCAATAAAGCCATCCTTTCCGGCGTTTTTGAAAAATTTCTCGCAAGAACGGCAGGCAAAATTAATAAAGCTGTCATTAGCAATACACCCATAATTTTAACTGTAAGAGCGATAAAAAGAGCTAAAATAAACAGAAACATAATACGAACTCTTGCAACATTGTAACCTTCTACCATTGCAAGATCTTCACTGATGCAAATATTGATAAGAGCTTTCCATTGCTTAATTAAAAAGCTTAAGACAACAATTTCTCCTAAAAGAAGTGAAACTAAATCCTGAATGTTTACAGCAAGAATATCCCCAAATAAGTATCCCTCTAAATTGAATCGAACTCTTTTAAAAAGAGAGAAACATATCATTCCTAAAGAGAGTAATCCTGGCGAAAGTATTGCCAATCTTGTTTCACTTGCAAGAGCGGGAGAATTCGATGAATACCCTAAAAAAATGGCTAAAATAACAGAGATAAAAAAAATTCCCATAATTGGATGAAAATTAAATGCCAAACTTAAACTCATCCCCAATAAGGCTCCATGAGAAAGAGTATCCCCAAAAAAGGCTAAACGCCTCCAAATAATCATTGCTCCCAAAGGACCAGCTGCAAAAGAAAATAAACTGCTTGCTGCAAAAGCATTTACTAAAAATGTGCTCATTATTTTTCTCTTTTAGGATTTACGTCATGGTGATGGTCATGATGATGCGCATAAGGTGCCAAAACATCGGGGCGATAACCAGTAAAAAGTAATTGATAATTGGGGTGATTTTGCACTTCTTCTGGTTTTCCGGCGCAGCAAATGTGATGATTTAAGCAAATTACTTTATCACTTGCTGCATGAACAAAATGCAGATCATGAGACACTAATAGAACAGCACATCCTAAAATCTGTCGAACTTCAGAGATCAGTTTATAAAGAGACATTTGACCATTTATATCAACACCCTGAAGAGGTTCATCTAATACGAGAAGGTCTGGCTTGCTTAGTAATGCTCTTGCTAACAAAATACGCTGTAATTCTCCGCCAGATAAAATATGAATTGAATTCTCTAAAAGATGATTAATATTCACAGCCGATACAATTTGGTGAAATGTATCTTGATAACGTGACAATTCTAAAAATCGTTTTACAGTTATAGGAAGACTTGGATCCACATGCAATTTTTGAGGCATATAACCAACTTTTAAAGAAGTAGATTTTACGATATTTCCTCCGGTTGGGGTAATTAAACCCAAAACAATCTTTAAAAGAGTTGTTTTTCCTGCTCCATTAGGTCCAATAATGGTTACCAATTCTTGTGATGATATCGTCAAGGATACATCTTCCAAGATAATTTTGTTATTTTTTTGATAAAAAACTTTGTCGAGTGAAAGAATCATTTTAATCGCTTTAAAAAGAGGGATTTATCTTGCGCGTTTTTGAAAAAACCCACCAAGAAAGTACACTAGCCCCTATAAGAAATGGGATAAAGAAAAAAACATGCTCTTCTGGAGGCCTCATCATCATAAACAAAGATGAAATACCCTGCAGGATGAAAATAAGTGCATATAAACTTGTTACCTTTACGTGGCTCCATCCTAGGCTATTTAAAAGTTGATAAAGATGTTCACGATGTGCTTCAAAAAAGTTTTTCCCTCTTTTTATTCTATGAATACGCGTAAAAATCACATCATAGATATAAATAAAAAATAAAAGTGGGACTATCCAAATAGATAACTTCCCGTAAGATGGCTGTGAAGCAATTAAAGCCCAAGATGCAAAAAAGAATCCTAAGAAGAAACTTCCTATATCACCAAGAAATATTTTTGCTTTAGGAAAATTAAATATTAAGAAACCAAGCGTTGCTGCTGCAAGAATTAAAAAAATTATAAAACTAGGATGCTGTGAACTAATTAATATTGATAAAAATGTACAGGCAATTACAGTGATCAGACCTGACATTCCATTTAATCCATCCATAAAGTTAAAGGCATTTGTAAAACCGACAATCCATAAGATTGAAAGAGGCAAACTTAAAATTCCTAAGTTAACTTCTCCAAAATATGGAAGCGGTACTGTTTTAAAAGCGCCTGTATAAGATACAAAAAAACAAGAAATAACTATTTGAATGAAAAGTCTTAAGATTGGACTTGATCCCTTGATGTCATCTAGCAATCCAAGGCCTGCTATTATCGCTGCGGCAGATAATAGAACGATTAAAGCATTTCCGTCACTAGATATTCGAAAGAATCCTTGACTTAATAGACTGATATAAAACCCGCTTAACAATCCGACACCTCCTGCACGAGGTGTAATTTCCTTATGGGATGAACGATCGACGGGAATATCTTTAATATTAATAACGATCATTACACGTGTAACAATTACAGAGAGTAGAAAAGCTAAAGCTAAACTTAGAATCTCTTTAGAGTATGCAATCACGAAACATCTCCCCATACTTAAAGATACAATAGTAAGAAAATTTATTGGCTGGGAGACCTGGATTCGAACCAGGACTGCTCGGTCCAGAGCCGAGAGTTCTACCGTTAAACTATCTCCCAGTACTCATAATACTTAAGCTAATATCGATAAAACTCTAGCTATTAGTCAACTGATTTTTAAGTCAAAAAAATTAAATAGTCAACTGGACGTAAATGTTAAAAATTTCCTAAAAAGGCCTATTCTTCGTCTTCAAGATCAATTACGTCAGACACAGTTTCATCACTCAATTCATCAGCATCTACTAATAAATCATCATCGATCACTTGATCTAAGTTTTCCTCAATTAAATCTAAATTTTCTTCAAGAACGACTTTCTCAACTTTCTTTTTAATTTTACTAGATTCAACCTTTAAAGTTTTAACTAGAAAATCATTTCGTGTATATTCAGTATTACACTTAGGACATTCAAATTTAGTCTTCTGAAGGTCATAAAAGTGCGCCGCACATTTACGACAAGTTCTTTTTACTCCCCATTCTGGTTTCAAGGCACATCTCCAAATTTTACAATTTTAATACAAATCATCGCTTGCCATGAATGAAAGCAGGTGTCAAAGGTTTTTTTCTATTATAACTTCATTGATTTACCTTATGAAGTTTCTTAAATATGCTTTAAAGAGAATGATAAGGAACCTCTAATGATGATTATAGCAATTGATGGGCCAGCTGGCTCTGGTAAAGGCACAATAGCTAAGGAAATTGCCCTAAAATATAATTTGGCTCATTTAGAAACAGGGCTTCTATATAGAGCCCTAGCTTTTAAAGTCTTTGAAAACAAAATAGAATTAGAGAATCGAACGCAGATTATAAAAGTTGCTGCTACAATTACATTAGATGATTTGGAAAATGTAAAATTACGCTCAGAAGAAATCGGCAATTTAGCCTCCAAAGTAGCAACTTTCCCTGAAGTACGACAAGCTCTCTTAGAGTTTCAACGAAATTTTGCAAACTCCCCTCCTCCCAGCTTTAATGGAGCTGTTTTAGATGGAAGAGATATAGGAACGTTTGTATGCCCGCAAGCTAATATAAAACTTTATATTACAGCACAACTTGAAGTTCGTGCTGAAAGACGGCTTAAAGAGTTGCAAAATCGAGGGATCGAGAGTATATATACGGCTGTCATCCAAAATATGAGAGATAGAGACTTAAGGGATGCAAGTAGGCAACAAGCTCCACTTAAGATTGCGAAAGATGCACATATTATTGATACATCTAGCTTATCTTTCGATGACATGCTCAAACAGTCAATAGCTGTTATTGAGCAGCACCTGAAAAAGTAAATGCGTTATTAAACGGGAAAACATTTCATTCAGGGAGCTTATTTAAGAAAGGATTTAATTTTTATGACCATAAATTTAACAACTCCAAACGATCAAGTAGAAAGCTTTGCAGCGCTTTTAAATGAAACACCGGAAGGTTCCGTTGATATTGTCGGAAAGGTGATAAAAGGTTCTGTACTCGCTATTTCTAATGATTACGCCATTATTGATGTTGGCTTAAAATCAGAAGGCCGCGTTCCTTTACGTGAATTCATGACAGCAGTGAAAGAAACAAAGGTTAAGACCGGTGATCGTGTTGAAGTATATGTAGAACGCATGGAAGACAAAGATGGTCTTATTGTTTTGAGCCATGAAAAAGCAAGACGAGAAGCTTCTTGGCTTGAATTAGAACGTGCTCACAAAGCAGCTCAACAAGTTAATGGTGTCCTATTTGGACGTGTTAAAGGTGGTTTCACAGTTGATTTAGGTGGTGCTATAGCCTTCTTACCAGGAAGCCAACTTGATATCCGCCCTATTAAAGATATTAGCCCGTTAATGGGAATAGAGCAGCCTTTCATCATTTTGAAAATGGATCGTGCACGGGGTAACATTGTTGTTTCTCGACGGGCTATTTTAGAAGAGACAAGAACAGAAGCAAGATCTGAACTTCTTTCGAATATGGAAGAAGGTAAAATTGTTGACGGCATCGTCAAGAATATTACAGATTATGGTGCCTTTATTGATCTTGGCGGAATTGACGGGTTACTTCACGTAACAGATATTTCATGGCGTCGCATTTCACATCCATCAGAAATGTTGCATGTAGGCCAAAATATTAAAGTACAAATTATTCGTTATAATAAAGATACACACCGTATCTCACTCGGCATGAAACAACTTGAAAATGATCCTTGGCAAAGTATAGAAGCTAAGTTCCCGCTACATACAAAATTATCTGGAACAGTTACAAATATTGCTGATTATGGTGCTTTCGTAGAACTTGATCCGGGTATTGAAGGGCTTGTCCACGTTTCAGAAATGAGCTGGATAAAGAAAAATGTTCATCCTTCAAAACTTTTATCTGTGGGACAAAACGTAGAGGTGATGGTTCTTGAGGTTGATCCTAGCAAACGCCGAATTGCTCTTGGTATCAAGCAATGCCAAGACAATCCATGGGCAACTGTTGCAGAAAAATATCCTGTAGGTTCTGAATTTGAAGGCGAAATTCGCAATATTACTGAATTTGGTCTTTTTGTTGCTGTTTCAGGAGATCTAGATGGTATGGTTCACATGTCTGATCTTTCATGGTCAGAACCATCAGATGAAGCTATTAAAAATTATAAAAAAGGCGAAAAAATCAAGGTTAAAGTTCTTGAAGTTGATCCTGATAAAGAACGTATCTCATTGGGTGTAAAGCAACTTGCAGCAGATCCATTTGCTGAAGGTTTATCCGCTTTGAAACTAAATGATATCGTTACATGCGAAATCACCTCAATTCAAGAAGCCGGTATTGAAGTTAAGGTTACCGAAGGAATAGATGGTTTTATTCGTAAAACTGACTTATCTAAAGAAAGGACTGAACAACGCACTGACCGTTTTGCAGTCGGTGAAAAAGTTGATGCAAAGATTATTAATATTGATCGCTCTGCACGACGCGTTAGTCTTTCAATCAAAGGTCGTGAAATTGCTGAAGAAAAAGAAGCTATGGCAACCTATGGTTCAGCAGACAGTGGCGCAAGCTTAGGTGATATTCTTGGTGCAGCCTTTGATAAAGTAAAAGAAAAAACCAACGAAGAAAAACCAGAAGAAAAGAAAACCACTAAAGCAGCAGCAAAACCAAAAGAAGAAAAACCTGCTAAAACTTCAAAGAAAAAAGCATCTGAACCAAACACTGATGGTGATGCATAAATCCTAATTAAAAAGCCTCTCTTTTAGAGAGGCTTTTTTTATTTTTGTATAAAAAATTTTTTAATTTGATGTTAGATAATTAACAAAGGAAATAACTTGTTTCGTTATTTACGGACTTTAGTCAGCTATTTTTTTGTTTCTATCGTTCTCTTAAGCGCAGGAATAATTGGTACTTTTTATTATTTCGGCCAAGGTCTTCCTAATTATTCGCATTTAGCCCACTATGAACCTGATGTTGTTACACGGCTTTATTCACAAGATGGTCATATGTTTGCAGAGTATGCTTATGAAAAACGTATTTTTGTTCCTCTAAAAGCTATTCCAAAAATTATTATTAAAGCGTTTTTATCTGCTGAAGACAAAAACTTTTACCATCATTCAGGAATTGATATCCCAAGCATTTTATCAGCAGCCTTACATAATATAACCCATGCAGCGTTTTCAAAGCGTCCTTATGGTGCCTCCACTATCACTCAACAAGTAGCTAAAAATTTCTTACTAACTGAAATTGCGAATAAAGTATCTTATGAAAGAAAAATAAAAGAAGCTATTTTAGCTTTTCGCCTTGAGAATGCATACTCAAAAGATCATATCCTTGAATTATATTTGAATCAAATTTATCTCGGGAATGGCTCCTACGGTATTGCTGCAGCTGCTGTAAATTACTTTAATAAAAACCTTTCTGAGTTATCGCTTTCAGAAGTTGCTTTTTTGGCCGCTCTTCCTAAAGCGCCAAATAATTATAATCCTCAAAAAAATCCTGAGGCAGCTAAAGCTCGAAGAAATTACGTTCTACAAAGAATGTTGGAAGATAAATACATATGTGAAGACGAAGCTCAAAATGCTAAATCTGAGCCTTTAAAAATAACAGCTCGCCATAATTCAGAAACAGTTTATGCAAATTATTTTGCAGAGGAAGTGCGACGTGAGTTAGTAGAGAAATTTGGTGAAAAATCTCTTTATAAAGATGGCTTGGTCGTTAGAACCTCTTTAAATATTGAGTATCAAAAAATAGCGCGACAAGTTTTAAAAGAAGGCTTAATTGCTTACGATAGACGTCATGGTTGGCGAGGACCGATTACAAATCTTTCCTTAACTGATGCAGAAAGAACAATAACTCATTTAAAAGATGATACTCCTTTTTGGGTCAAAAAACTTCAACCTATAAATAATCCTCCAGGACATGGTCATTGGCTGCTTGCTGTTGTTTTAGAACTAAAATCTGAGCATGCTGTTATAGGATTCAAAGATGGCACAATAGGCTACATTCCATTGTCTGAACTAAAATGGGCTCGTCGTTACATTAACGTCGCGTCTTTAGGACCAAGCATTAATCATCCAAAAGATGTTTTGAAAATATCTGATATTATCTTGGTTGATAAAATTTCAACAATAGAAAATAAAACTAAGAATCAAACATTTAAACTTTGTCAAATCCCAATTGTATCAGGCGGAATTATTGTCATGGATCCTCATTCTGGTCGGATTCTCGCCTTACAAGGAGGCTATAGTTTCAAGATCAGTCAATTTAATAGAGCGACTCAAGCTTGGAGGCAAATTGGATCAACGATTAAACCTTTTGTCTATTTAGCTGGAATTGAAAAAGGCTTACATGGCTCTGTGACTGTACAAGACATTCCTTTTTCTATCAGCCTTGGTAAAAACTTAGGTATCTGGCGACCGCGAAATTATGATGAAAAATTTATGGGACCTTTAAGTCTACGACGTGCGTTTGAACTTTCTCGCAATGCCGTTACAATACATCTTACACACGATATTATAGGCATTAAGAATGTTATTAATCTTGCACAACGATTTAATATTGCTGAAAAAATGCCCCCTCAGTTAGCTTTTGTCCTAGGGGCAAGCGAAACGACTTTATTAAGATTAACAACGGCTTATGGCATGATTGCGAATGGCGGCAAAAAAATAGTCCCTACGCTTCTTGATCGCGTTCAAAATCGTTATGGAAAAACAATTTTAACAAATATTTCTATTCAGTGTATTGGCTGTGATAATAAACTAACATTAGGTTCTGAAGTTCCTCGCTTAAAAGATGCGCGTCCCCTCGTAACTGATCCAGTAAGTGCTTATCAAATGGTATCACTTTTGCAAGGCGTTGTTGAAAGGGGAACTGGAAAAATTCTTTTAGCACTAAATCGTCCAATTGCTGGGAAGACTGGCACAACAAATGAATTTCGGGATGCATGGTTTGTTGGTTTTACACCTGATCTTGTCGTCGGTATTTATGTTGGATTTGATTCCCATGCGACTTTAGGAAAGCATGAAAACGGTGCTCAAGCTGCTGCCCCTATTTTTTTAGAATTTATGAAAAAAGCTTTAAAAGACCAGCCTGCTGCTGCTTTTCGAATACCTTCTGGAGTAAAACTTGTTCGTGTTAATGTAGAAACAGGTAGACCAACCTCTGGAACCAATGAAAATATTATTTTTGAAGCTTTTAAAGCTGAAACAGACTTATCTCATCTTGATGTTAAAGAAAATGCTGAGCCTTTAACATCTCAACTAACATCAGACTCTCCACCAGAAGGTTTATATTAACAAGTGGTAATTTTACACTATATTATCTTCCGCCTCATGAAATCCTATGTTATTAAATTTAAAAAATTGAAGGAAATAATATGCGTGCAGAAGTTCAAGCTAAAATTGATAACATCAAACAAATTATTAATGTCTTAAGGAGGCATCTTTGACTGGGATGCATCCCTAAAAAAGCTTGCAGTTCTTAATCAACAGGCTGAATACCCAAAGTTATGGGACAATCAAGAAACTGCGCAAAAAATTTTACGAGAGCGTGAGGCATTAGCTTTTTCACTCAAACGTGTTGAAAATTTTGAACAAGAACTTGCAAATATTGTTGGACTTCTTGAACTTGCAGAACTTGAAAGTGAAGAGGCACTTTTTCAAGAAACAGAAACAATGCTTGATAAGCTTGAGGCAACGATTGAACGATTGCGGCTTGAAAGCCTCCTCTCTGGTGAAGCTGACGCAAATGACTGCTTTATTGAGATTCATGCTGGAGCTGGAGGGACAGAAGCTCAAGACTGGGCGCTTATTCTTCAACGTATGTATTTAAGGTGGGCTGAAAGTCACAAATATAAAATTGAATGGATGGAAGAAATTTCTGGCGAAGAAGCAGGCATTAAGTCTTGTACATTTAAAGTGATGGGACATCAAGCTTATGGGTGGCTTAAGTCAGAAAGTGGTGTGCATCGTCTTGTTCGTATCTCACCTTTTGATTCTAATGCAAGACGCCATACAAGCTTTGCATCAGTCTGGGTTTACCCTGTCATTGATAATTCGATTGATATTACTGTGGAAGAAAAGGACTTAAGGATTGATACGTATCGGGCTTCAGGTGCTGGAGGTCAGCACGTGAATAAAACCGAGAGTGCGATCCGTATTACGCATATTCCAACAGGAATAGCTGTCCAATGCCAAAACGACCGCTCTCAACATCGTAACCGCGCTCAAGCCTATGATATGCTTCGTGCACGGCTCTATGAGCTAGAACTTAAAAAAAGAGAAGAAGCATCCCAATCTCAAAATGCATCGAAGTCTGAAATTGGTTGGGGACACCAGATCCG
>MKUV01000022.1:0-2458 GCA_001898725.1 Caedibacter sp. 37-49 | reverse complement strand
GAAAACCGGCAAGGGTGTAAGCTCTTCGTGGGTTCGAATCCCACCCCATCCGCCATTGATATCATGAATGGCTAGATCGCAATTCTATTCCTTGATTCTTTGCTTTTTGTTATTATTTGAACACTTGCTCAAGTTTATTTCATGAGGACAAAAAATGCATTTATTTAGGCTTTTTGTGCTGGCCTCATTAAAATATTGATAGAAAATTCAGATATATGGCTTTAAATAATGAGACTTAATTAATGTCAAAAGCTTTAAAATTGAAAAATTTAGTTATAAAATTTAAGCTTGAAATTTATGGAATCATAATTTGTTTAACCTTAGGACTTCTTTCTGGACTTGTTGTAAAAATAAGCGATTATTCTTGGTACAATAATTTACTCAAGCCAAGCTTTAATCCTCCAAATTGGGTATTTAGACCTGTGTGGTCTTTTATTTACGTAACAATCGGTATAATCTTTGGAATTCTCTATAAAAATATAAATAAAAATTGCTTATTATTTTCGATATTTAGTATTCAATTTATTTTAAATATTTTATGGTCTCCAATTTTCTTTTATTTTCAAAGAGTCGACTTAGCTTTTTACAATATTACAATTCTATGGCTTAGCATTGCTTTATGCGGGTATCTTGCAAGAAACAATCGGAGCATTTTATTTTTATTATGTCCATATTTTTTATGGATTAGTTTTGCTTGGTTACTTAATTTTAAAATCTATCAAATCAACATTTAAAACTCTAAACCAAATACTTACCCCACTTTAATTTAATAATTATTGATTTAATCTCTTCCTACACTTGTGAGAGCAGTATTTGACTTCAGTCCATATATTTTTCCATTTTTTACGCCAGTTAAAAGAACGTTGGCAAGCTACACATAATTTTTGAGGAAGATCAAACTTTTTGATACGTTTAGGCATTTAAAGATTGCCGTTTCTCATATCTTTAATAATATTCGCTGCCTTTTCACACATGGCATTTTGCTTTTGTTGATCAAACTTATCCCATGTTGCATATACATAATTAAGTCTTTGGTTCTTGTTGAGTTTTACCTTATTACGTGCCATAAAATCCCAATACAATGAATTAAAAGGGCATGCATTAAGTGTCGTCGTTTCATTAGGATTGTAAGAGCAATGGTCACAAAAATTGCTCATCTTATTAATATATTTACCACTAGCAGCATAAGGTTTACTACCCATAATACCTCCATCGCCAAAAAGAGCCATACCGAGCGTATTAGGCATTTCAACCCATTCATAGGCATCGCTGTAAACCGCCAGGTACCATTCTTGTACTTGCTTAACGTCAAGACCTGCTAGCAGTGCAAAGTTCCCTGTAATCATAAGTCGCTGAATGTGATGGGAATAAGCATGGTCACGCGTATGTTTAACTGCTTCAGATATGCAAAACATTTTCGTATTTGCCGTCCAATAAAAGTCTGGCAAAGGCTCTTTTGTGTTAAAATAATTCATTTCGCCATATTGAGGCATGTGCATCCAATATATTCCACGCACGTATTCACGCCAGCCAAGAATTTGACGAATGAACCCTTCAACAGCGTTTAGGGGCGCTTTCCCTGCTCGATAAGCTTCTTCAGCCATCTGACATATTTCAAGAGGCAACAATAATCCTGCATTAAGATAAGAAGATATCATAGAGTGATAGAGGTATGCTTCCCCCGCCACCATCACGTCCTGATAATCACCAAAATATGGAAGAAGTTCTCCTATAAAGTGAGCAAGTTCAATCAAAGCCTGCTGTCGGGTAACAGCATAATGAAACGGCTCAAGAGTGCCAAAATGATGTGAAAAGTTATTTTTTACTAAGCTAAGTACCTCCCAGGTGATATGGTCTTTCAGATGGCTAATACGCTTAGGGGATGAAAGTCCACGTGGAGGAGATTTGCGATTTTCTTTATCAAAATTCCATCTTCCACCTGTCGGTTCACCATCTTGCTCAATTAAAAGCTCATATTTCTTACGCATATCACGATAAAAATATTCCATTCTAAGCTGTCGACGATGTCCCGCCCATTTTTTAAACTCTTCTTTTGTGCACAAAAAGCGTGTATCAGGGAGAATATTGATCGGAATGCCTAAATCTGTTCTCAAGAATTCCAAAGTATTGAGAAGCCTGTAGTCGCTTGGCTCAGTAACAATAACTTGTTTAAGGTTAGTTTCACGAATAACACGGCAGATTTCTTTTTCAAGATTTCCTGTATTAAGAGGATCGTCAAGCGTAATATAACGCACCCTATATCCTTTAACCTTTAATTCTTCCGCAAAATGGCGCATTGCAGAAAAAATAAAAGCGATCTTTTTAGGATGGTTACGGACGTAAGTCGCCTCCTCCATCAATTCACACATTAAAATAACGTCATCTCTTGTTACGTCCTTAAGACTTGAAAGTGATGAAGATAATTGGTCTCCAAGAATTAGACGAAGATTTGTCATTT
>MKUV01000021.1 GCA_001898725.1 Caedibacter sp. 37-49 | reverse complement strand
ATAAAGCATATAGTCTATCCCCCTTGATGGGCTTACTATATCTCCTTTATGCTTAAATGTCGACAGATCCTAATTTGAGCTACTCAAAATGTCCGCTCTTAAGGGGGAGCATTCCACGGAGTTTTTCAGGCAAAGATTTATAAGCACTTGAGGGTAAGGACGTACTTGAGAACTCTTTCCACTAACAAAATTAGCTTACAATGGAGAAAGTTTATTATGTTTATGAGGAGAGAGACGGGGAGGGGGAGTAATTATTATCATTAGTCTCTCGTCCTATTGATCTTATATCTTAAAATTTTTTCCCGAGAACTTCGTACTAACTACTTAAGTAAAAAATACTTATAAACGCACATCATTAATATTATGAAGACTATTTATACTTTCCTCCTCCTTTTTAAAAAATGTAACCAGCTGCGATCTTCTATAAAAATTAGTCTTTTCCTTGATTGATTTCACATATTGCTCAACGGTTCGATGAGATATATTCATTTTAATTGCTATCTCTTTCGCAGTCATTCCCTCTGACAACCAAGATAAGCATTCAAATTCTCGTTTTGTCAGATGAAAGTTATAATTTATAGCCATTTTCTTCCTCCTTCCATGAATATTCATACATAAGGAGGAATAGCTTTTATGAACCTTTCTGTGATGAGTATAAAATACTTACTTTTTAGAATTTCGATTTAAGTTTGCGAGAAAAAATCTAAATAAATGCTGTTTATTGTGACTTAGGTAATAACTGGAGAATAAACCGAAGACACCGCAAAGAATTAAATAAAAAGCTGGAGCATGTAGTGAATCAAATTTTTCGATCAAGAAAAGAAAAATTCCAGGTGTTAACCCTCCAAATATAGAAGCTCCCAAATTATAGCTGAACGACACTAATCTATACCTAAGGTGAGGTGGAAAAGATTGCGTCATTATAAAAGTAGCTGGTGCCATAAACCCCGCAAGCAACAATGATGAGATCAATTCAGCTAATATAATCAGAGATGAATTCCCTGACATTAATAAAATAAAAATAGGATACCCTAATACTATTGTTAAAAAAGAAAATATAAACATCCATTGTGTATGATTGACCTTGTCGGCAAGATATCCCATTATTGGGAGAGACAGCATATAAACTGCAATCCCAAAAGACGTATAAGATAAAGCCTTTGCTTGCGAAATTGATGAAAAGTATGTTGGGAGAAAACTATTTGGAAAAATTTGTAGCCCATAAAAAAGACCTCCCATTAAGGCTCCAATTCCCATAACGGAAAAGATGTTCCTCCACGCTACATTTTTCATCTTGATCTCATTATTTATATTCTTTGGATAATGGGGCGCTTCTAAAATAGTCGTACGCCTTAAGTAGTAGCCAACAACTCCGACAAGCGCTCCCAATAAGAAAGGAATTCTCCAAGCGTATGCTTGATCAAATTTAAGTGATAGAGAACAAACGGTTGAACTTAAAAACCAACCGACAACACCTGCTGCCGTAATACTACCGGTTATAAAAGCTGATTTAGTCGCTTTCCCTTTTAAATTTTCAGTGGCAAAGATTAATGAGCCGCTAAATTCTCCTCCCATGCATAATCCTTGGAATATACGACAAAAAGTAAGTAAGAGAGGAGCCAAGATACCAACTTGATCAAAAGTAGGTAATAAACCTATCAGGCTTGTACTAATAGCCATCAATATAAGACTTAAAGAAAATGAAAATTTTCTACTATACTTATCTCCGATATAACCAAATATTATTCCTCCCAAAGGCCTTGCTAAAAAACTAACTGCAAAAGCTCCAAATGCTAAAAAAAGACTATTTAGGGGACTAGATGAAGGGAAAAATAAAGGCGCTAGAATTGGCATCATAAAGCCATAAGTTGCAAAATCATAAAATTCTAAAGTATTTCCTAAAGAAGCAGATAAAATAATTCGAGAGAATAAAGTAATCTTTGTGCTTTGAACTTTAGCTTTCATGCCGCAAGCTCTTTCGTAAAATAGTTATTAAAGCATAATTTATACAAATCTTCAAAAAGAGGTTTTAATCCTTCCGCAACAAGGTAATCAAATACTTGAATCCGTGAATGGCAGCCAAGCTTATCCATAGCAGACGAGAGATGATTTTGAATCGTACGGTAAGAGCATTTTAAATGAGCTCCTATCTGTTTTGCTGACCATCCATGAACGAAGAAGCTTAAACACTCAATTTCTCTAGTTGATAATAAGGCATTAGATGTAAGAGTCTTAAGCTTTTCAATCAATGAAGCATGATTTTTGCGTGCTAGTTTTTGACCTTCATAAGTTTCTTGCTCAAGAAAAAATCCTAATTGATCATAGATATCAAGCATATTAATAATGCACTTATAACGAACGACTTTCTCTCCCTCAAATTGAAAGATCGTCACCCCAGTATAATCTACCTTCTTACCCGTCGGCTTAAATCCATTAAATTCTTCTATATTTGTTCCTTGGCTTCGCCATTCTGAGATAACAACGTTATTTGCATCAAAGATATCAATATTTGATAATGCCATATCAGGGAAACCATGTGACCATGTAATATTTGTTCCCTTTAAACTTTCAGAACCTATTTTATCTCCTAATGGGCTTGTCGCAATAAGTTTGTCAGAAAAGATATTATGTAATTCATCAAGCTGCTCAGTTTTTGTATTCCACATTTCATTAAGAAATGAGTAAATTTTATTTTTATGATTCATGTAAAACCTATTATCTAAAATGAAACATGATCTAATAAGCTTTAAATTACTTTAACATAAAATAGATTATTTAAATAATCAATGCCTGTACCTGATAGCCCACGTTAATGCATCTAAATGATAAGCTTTGTATTCTTTTATTCTGGAAAATACTATATTTCTTGATAAAACTTTCTTTGGTTCATAGAACCTAGTTATCTCTTTTTATCTTACCAGGTATTTTTTACCAGGGTATCACACCCGAGCATTTTTTATCTCTAGAGATTAAATAATTCTTGCCCATATGCTAGCTTTGCTTCTTTTTTGTTATTCACACCCACTAACATCAAGAAACAACTTAAATTTATAACAAAAAGAAGAATATGGAAAATAACTCTATACCTTTTCTAAAAGATAAAGAGTTTATGCTGATTGTTTATTTTTAAATAGGTTTTAATATTTAACTACAGAAAAAAGGAACATAAATGGATATTGTTAATAGTTTCCACCTTACCAAACGTGAGTTTGAATGCTTATCTTGGTTGTCAGAAGGAATGACTGCTAAAGAGATGGCGATTAAAATGAATATATCTCATCGAACTGTTGAGCAATACGTGAAATCAATTAAGGAAAAAACGCATCTTTATAAAAGATCGCAACTTATTTATTTCTTCAAAAGGGAGATAGAATCTATTGATATTTTTTTGCTCAAATAGGAGAACACTACAGTTATAAATCTTCACGAGAAGATCTTAAACAAATAAAGTGTCTTAATGAACTAACAAATCTGTCCGTTCTTAGCGGGGAGCATTACAGTTACAAATAACATTGGCTTTAAAATTCTGAGACACTTAACTAAAGGACGCTACTAAGGGACTAAGGTAAGTTTCAAGGTTATCTTTATGTTGCAAGTGATGGAAAAAAGCAGGAGAGAAGCTTCTACCATTTGAAGGCTTCTGGAAGAAGCTTTAGTTCTTCTGGTAAACCTTGCTAAACGATGACGAATATCACTGTTTGTCGCCTCAATAGGAAAAGTAAGGTCTTTCCCATAAAAATGCCTTTCTTCTGGGAGTAATCTAAAGAATCCTGGCCACTCATCTGTGATAAAAGAACAAGTCCCTGTATCAATCTTTGCAATTAGCTTTTTACAACTGGCATCACCACGAGAGCCCAATGCCATCCAAGAGGTTGACGTGATACCCCATCAATCGCTCTCCAGAGCCATATCTTGTTTTTTTTCCATTCACAAAATGCCACATCTCATCGATCATCACAATATCTGAAGATGCAACAGGATTTGGTGCTTCAGCAGATAAGGCTGCTGCTCGAATCCATTTAAGAACAGCAACAGTGCTGACCTTAAAGAGTTGTGCTATCTTCCCCATAGAGACACCACAAAAAGCATATAAAACTATGGCAAAAGATCTCAAAGCAGGATGAACACCTCGGCGTTTTGTCGGCGTAAACTGACACCGGCAGTCCTTACATTTATATCTTTGAAATCCTCGGGTATGCCCACTTTTTATATAATTCGTTGAACCGCATCTCTTACAGCATAAATCTGACATAGCTTATCCCTCCTTCTTACAAAGAAAGGATAACATATTAACATCCTTTAGTTAAGTGTCTTAAAAATCTTATGGAACTTTCTGTAAAGAGTGAGGGCTTCTTTTATATCCATTTTAGCTTTTTTCTGCTGAAGAAGTTCTATTGTTTCTTAATCAAAATAAAATTTTTCATCTATATTTTTCTATTAAAATCTATGAAACTATTTTTGTCAAAATGGAGATTGTGTCTCCCTTTAAAATCCCACTTTTTCCTTTTTAATAGGTAGATAAATACATATAATAGAGAGAATAAAACTAAAGGTCTTGGAGGCAAATTAATTTGTGACAAGCGCGCAGATATGTTGCCATAAAATGCAACTCTTCGCTCGGATGCAAGTATCCTAGTTTAAATGAATTGAAAGGAATAAAAAACAAAATGGCATTGGCTCATGGCCGATTAAAAATGATCTCTCGTTCTAATCGGAACACGGTACGAGCTTTGGCTTATCGTACAGGCTGCAAAGTCTAAGACCATAGGGTAGGGGAGTTGATGGTCACGCGTAAGAAAATGCATGAAGTCCAGCATGTGGAGTTATTGCTTCCTCAGGATGCACCAGAATGGGCAAAGGAGTTAAAAAATCTTATAGCAGTTGATCGCCAAAAAGGAGTGCAGAAGTTTTCTGATATTGTGGAGGAGCACGAGAAGAGAAAAGATGCTCAAGTCTATCGAGAATATGAGTTTGCTCTCCCTCGTGAATTTACAGATGAACAATGTATAAAACTTGCAAATGAGTTTATTCAAGATCAGATGTGTGGCCAAGGAATGGCTGTGCTTGCTAACTTTCATCTTGATCATGATGAAGACACAGGAGAAAGGAAACCTCACTGCCATGCTCTAATGCTAACACGAAGACTTACAGAAAAAGGACTGCATTCAAAAAAAGAAACTGATTGGAATCGAAGAAGTTTAGGAGCGGAATTAAGAGAACAATTTGTGGCTTACACAAATTTTCATCTTAAGATGCATGGTTTTGATAAAAGGCTGGATCACAGGTCTTATGCTGAAAGAGGGATTGAAATTGAGCCTCAGCCGAAACGAGGCACAAACATCAAGGATATGGAATTTAGAGTTGGAAACAATCCAAAAGATCTTTTCTCAGCAGCAAGTTCAGAAAAAGCCATTGCCTTTCGAGAAACAAAACTTAGGAATGTTTGCCGTATCATTAGAAAGCCGGAAATTGTTCTTGATATTGTAAGCAAGCATCATTCAACTTTTATGTGGGGCGATGTTGAGAAAGTGCTTAATCGTTATATTGGTGATTGTGATCTTTATCAGCAATTAGAGCAGAAACTTAAATCTTCAAAAGAGTTGGTATTGCTAAGGTATGAGTCAGTAAAAAATAAAGATGGTTTTCTAGAAGATCATTCCATTTTCACGACCAGAACTATGCTGGAGTCAGAGATGAATCTTGTAAATCTAGCTGAAAGACTCAGCAAAGAAAAAAGCCATAAAGTCTATCGTCATAAAGTGAACGCTGTTATCACTCAATATGACCAAAAACTGTCAAAGTATGGAGGATTATCACCTGATCAGAAGAAAGCGCTGCATCACATTACTGCTCCCGATCAGCTTTCATGCATTGTGGGATATGCTGGTGCGGGCAAGACCACGGCCTTAGAGGCAGCTAAAGAAATCTGGGAATCGGAAGGGTATAAAATTTATGGTCTTGCACCCACAGGACGAGCAGCCCAAAATCTTGCACAATCGGGAATATCCTCACAAACTCTTCACAAATTCCTTAAATCTCATAAAGAAGGAAGGTGCCAGTATAAGCCTAACTCTGTCCTTTTGCTTGATGAAGCAGGAATGGTTGATACCTTAAGGTTTGATGAGTTTTTACAGGCTGTTGATGATTTAAAAGTTAAAGCTGTCATTGTGGGAGATGGAGCACAGTTGCAGCCCGTTGAGGCAGGCCCTGCCTTTAGGCTGGTGACTGAGAAAATAAGGGGTACGCACCTTGAAAAAGTTGTTCGTCAGCAAGAAGAGTGGCAACAGGAAGCAACAAAGCTCTTTGGTGCCCTAGGACAACAGAAGCTCTTAAAACCTATCATCAAAAGAGATGTGTGCAGTTTATTGATGAAAAAGGGATTCAAATTACTGAGTTGTTTGAGGTAGGGAGTCACGCGAAAATTGTTGAAACTTATAACCTTTCCCGTCGCATGGTGGGGAACATTTACCACTCCATGATTGAGGATATTAAAAAAGATAACCCTGAAGGAAAGAACCTCCATTATCATCTTCAGAGCCATGAAGACTATGCCCTTTACCGGGAGTGGCGCGGTCTCAAGATGACATGTGCACGTTATATGAAGCAGAACTTTCAAGAATTCTGCCCTTTGATGAAAGAGCTCGGCGTTGATCCTCAACACTTTGCCGAGCAATTTGTTGATAAAGATAGAAGCCTCAAAGAGCAAAAACTGGAAGCCGCTGCCTTAGCTCAACAGTGGCAGTTGCCTCAGCTTGATCATCATCAGAAAAGGCATGTTTGTGAGCTAAGAGACGAGACTAAAAAAGCGCTTATTCAAGAGTGGCATACATCCTTTAGAGAACAACCAGAGAAATCCCACCTTATTATGACTTACAGTAAGGCTGACACTACCATACTTAATGAAGAAGCACGTCAACTCTTAAAGCAAGATGGCACTATTTCTAAAGAGGAGTATCTCTTCACCACTCATAAGGAAGATGAGGATGATTTTGGGGACAAAATTATTACAACAGAAGAGAAGCACTTTGCAAAAGGAGATCGTATCCTTTTTATGAAGAATGATAATGGTTTTGGTGTTAGAAACGGCACCCTTGGGACAATCCTAGAGATTGACCGCCATAAGATCAAAGCTAAGCTTGATAACAGCAATGAAGTTGTTTCCTTTTCCCCTAAGCTTTATCCCTATTTTGATCAAGGTTGGGCGGCTAACATTCACAAATCTCAAGGGGTGACGGTTGATCGAGCCTTCCTCTTAGCCACCCATGAGACCTACCGTAACCTTGCTTATGTTGGTATGACAAGGCACCGAGAGTTTATAAAGGTTTTTGGTTCTAAGCTTGATTTTTGGCGAGAGGAAATATTTTTTAAGCGGCTATCATCCTCACAAGAAAAGCTCTCAAGCCTGGATTACGTTAAATCTTATGAAAGTATAAATTTTCCAAAGAAAAGTTCCAAACTTCAAGAAATCCTGGATCGGCTTGGCAATGAGCTTGAGGCTATTCGCTTTGTCTCCAAACAAGCCTGGCAAAGTATTGCTGAGCGATTTTTAGGTAAGATTCCTGAGCAACAAGAAATCCGTATTCCTCAAGAAAGCATTAATGAATATATTAGAGCAAAAGAGTTACTTGATAATAGAGAAAATACAAATTCTCAGATTCAGGACATCCCTACAAAATTAAGAGATGAAATTGAGTCTGAAAAGCATCAGATTCAAAGCAGCCAACAACTAAAATTAGACCAAGCACCCATTGAAAAAATTAAAGCGCTTATACATGAGAAAAAATTTGCACGTACGTCTGCTGAGAAGGCACAAGCAGAAGCAAAGTTAAAGGCATACACCCAAGAGCTTTATAAGCAAGATCCAACCTTTAAAAACATCAGGGATAAAGATGCAGAATTGACCAAGCAGATTAGAGCTATCCTGTTTGAGGAGAATAGAAGCAAGCAAATTGTTAAAAGTTATGAACGGTAAGGTCATGCAAAAATTTTTGTAAAAATCTACGTCAGACAACTTGCTTTTCACTATTTAAATAGTGGGTGTATTTGATGTAAGGCTTTCGATTTTATTTCCAAAAAGGCTCGTAGCCTTTCTTAGTGGTTCATCAGCTAAGTGGGCATAGCGTTGGGTGGTAGAAGCTTGAGTATGACCTAAGAGCTTACCGACAATACTTAAACTTAAGCCACTTGAAACTAAGTGTGAAGCATGGGTATGCCTCAAGTCATGAATGCGAGCATTCTTTATGTTAGCTTCTTTAATAATTTTTTCCCAAAAGCCCCTAATGTCACGCAAAGGCTTATCATTATTTTTATTAAGAAAGAGAAACAGAGAATTTCGTGGCATTATTTTTCTAAGTGAGTTTAAAGTTTCAATAGCTTTGTCTGAGAGAGGAAGATATTCAGTTTTCTTCTGCTTGGTTGAATGGGCAGGCTTAATCCATACCCCCTTTTGAAGGTCAAATTGATCCCAAGAAGCTTGTAGCAATTCATTTTTGCGTGCGCCTGTTAAAAGAAGTAATTTAACCGCATAAGCTGCAATATGATCATGGTATTGATCTAAAATTGGCCATAATTTTTGCAATTCTTCATCATTCAACCATCGTTCTCTTTTTAACTCTTGATATCGCTCTATGCCTTTCACAGGATTATTTTCTCTCCACCCCCAAGCAACAGCAAGCGAGAGCATCTTTGAAAATAGTGCCAAGAAGCGATTTGCTTGATAGGGAGTATTCTTCAATTGAAGATGAATATTTTCAATTTCTCGCCGAGAAATATGGGCAACAATTTTATTTCCTAAAAATGGTAAAATAATATTTTTAATGAGTTTTTTATCTTCTAACAAACTTCTGGGACGTTTTTTACATCCATGATGGTTCAGGTAATCTTGGATAAGGTCCTTTACTGTGGCAAGATCTCTATTTTCCTTCTTCTTCTCTGCTGGATCATTTCCATGGATTGTGCTACTTAAATATTTTTTAGCCCATGCACGAGCTTCTTCTGCTGTGATCTGGGGATGGGTACCTATCTTAAATCTTTTAAGGACTCTTTGTTGATTACGATATTGAATGCAATATGTCCTTCGTCCACTTGGAAGGACAACAATTCCAAAACCTTTAAGCTCAGAGTCCCAGTATTTTTGAGTTTTATCAGGGTGGGGCGTTATATTTTCAACAAACTTTTTTGTGATCTTAGGCATATTACTGCTCCGCTATATTTTAATAATAGTCTTTATCATATCCTCCTAAAATTGTCATCAAATTGTCATCAAAATGTGGAGAAAAACTTACATTTTAGTAATTTTAAAAAGAACAAAAGAGAAATGATAATTTTGTATTAATGCTTGAAAACAAACAAAAAATAAGGAGAACGTTAAGATGAGTATAGATTATGAGCGGCAGACTCAAAATCTGCTTTCCGCAAGGGAGTGGGAGTTCGAGTCTCCCCGGGGGCACCATCAATTCAAATTTTATTTTTGTTTTTAAGGCTTAATTATGGCTCGAAAATTCACTGACTCGCGTCTTATAATTGCAAGCCATAACAAAGGTAAAATTGACGAAATTACTTCTTTATTAGAAGCTTTCAATATTAGCGTTACTTCGTCTGCAGCTCTAGGGCTCATAGAGCCCGAAGAAACAGGTTCAACTTATTTAGAAAATGCTCTTATAAAAGCTCAAGCGTGCGTAACTCAAACAGGTCTTCCTGCTTTAAGTGATGACTCAGGTTTAGAGGTAGAAGCGCTAGAAGGAGCCCCAGGAGTTAATACCGCGCCTTATACAAAAGCGCAGGGAGGTCATCATAAAGTGTTTGATCTCTGGGCAAAAAATACTGACATAAAAAAGAATCCGCGAGCAACATTTGTTTGTGTTCAAGTTCTTTTGTGGCCAGATGACCATCAAGAAATATTTGAAGGGCGCGTACAGGGAAGGTTAACATTCCCACCACAAGGGGAACATGGGCACGGGTATGACCCTATTTTCATTCCTGAGGGGTATACGAAAACAATTGCTGAAATGCCGTTATCGGCAAAAAATATGTGTAGTCAAAGGTTTCTTGCTCTCGAACAACTTATTAAATCTTGTTTTAAATGACACAACCACTTGCACTTTATATTCACTGGCCGTTCTGTCTTTCAAAATGTCCTTATTGTGATTTTAATAGCCATGTGCGTGAAAAAATAGATGAAAGTCTTTGGCGGGAAAGTCTTCTAAAAGAACTTGCTTATTTTGGCCAATTAACCAAAGGACGGCCTCTCAAAAGTATATTTTTTGGTGGTGGAACGCCCTCGCTAATGGCACCTAGAACAGTTGGTGCTTTGTTGGCGCAAGCTTCGCAATATTGGCAAGTTCAAGATGATTTAGAGGTTACTTTAGAAGCAAATCCGACTTCAATTGAAGCCAATAAATTTCAGGATTTCAAGCACGCAGGGATTAATCGTGTTTCAATAGGCATCCAAGCTCTTAATAATAAAGATTTAAAGTTTTTAGGACGTACACATGGTCGAGAAGAAGCCTTAAAAGCTTTAGGAATTGCAAGCAATATATTTAATAGATTTTCTTTCGATTTGATCTATGCACGACCAGAACAGTCGGTAAAAGCTTGGCAGGAAGAACTTCAAGAGGCAATAAATTTTGTACAAGGTCATTTATCGCTTTATCAACTGACAATTGAGCAAGGCACCGCTTTTTATACGGCACATCAACGCAAAGATTTTACAATTCCCGATGATCATCTTGCTGCAGACTTATATGAGATGACGCAGGAAATGATGGAGAAGGCAGGTTTGCCTGCTTATGAAATTTCCAACCATGCAAAGCCAGGACAAGAATCACGTCATAATCTTGCTTATTGGCAGGGTCAGGATTACATTGGTGTTGGCCCTGGAGCGCATGGGCGTTTAACGCTTAATAATGCAAAATTTGCTTTTAAGGGGGTTAGAGCACCTGAAATTTGGATGAAAGCCGTTTTAGAGAATGATCATGGGACGGATGAAAAAGTTGAACTTTCAGCAGAAGAAATTTTCACCGAACGTCTTATGATGGGGCTTAGGTTGAGAACAGGGATTCCTCGCAAAGAGCTTGAACAACTTGCAGGAAATAAAACTTTAGAGACGACCTTTCAAAATTCAGCCTTAAAAATATTAGAATCAGAAAACTATATAATTTTAAATAAAAAATCGTTCACTCTAACTTCTTCAGGTTTACAAAGATTAAATTCAATTTTGTCATTTTTATTGAAAAATTTAATTCCGTTATCTTAAATCATCCGCTCTTGTCTTAAAGAACGACATTGCCCCTTACCAACAATAATATGATCAAAGATTTTAATACCAAGGGGTTCCGAGGCTTCGCGAATACGAAGGGTTGCTTTAATGTCCGCATTCGAAGGCGTTGGATCGCCGCTGGGGTGATTATGCACTAAAATAAGACCCGAAGCGCCTAATTCAAGAGCTCTTTTAACTATTTCACGTGTATAAATAGTCGTT
>MKUV01000020.1 GCA_001898725.1 Caedibacter sp. 37-49 | reverse complement strand
TCAGAACTGACACACTTCATTAAATACTCCCTTAAAAGGCTCTCGCTTTGGCACTTTTTGGAAATACCGTGTTGGAGATTATCGTATCATATGTCATATAGAAGACGAACTCACGCGTATTCTCGTTATCAGAATAGGTAACCGTAAGGAAATCTATCGATAGATCTTACCGAAGTAAGCCTATATTTATGATGCTCTCATATAGATCTAATAAGAACTTTCTAGAGGATTAGAATCATATTTACCCTTCCAAACTGAATGCTCATAATATTTAATTTTTTTAAGCAAAAAAGGTCGAGTGTTCTTATAAAAACTAATGACGGTGTCCTCGCCCAAGAAACGGACTTCGTCCGCAGTTAATATAGGGCGTCCTTGATATGATTGAGACTCTCCTTGATTCTCTGAGCTCGAAGATTTAAGGCTTCCTTTTTGTTGATTTTCACTTTTATTCTTTGAGAAAGTTTCAATCGTGGATTGACCTAAGAGTTTTGAAACATATTCTGAACTTTGAAGACCTGAAGGGCCTATGAAAACTAAAAGGTTGCTCTCTAAAAAAGTTTGCCAGGTGTGAGGCGCAAACTTCTGAATAAGCTCTACGTTCTGGGCCACAGCTAAAATTTTAACCCCATATCCCCTTCCTACAACTAAAGCTTCATCCACTTTAGGAATAGAACCTAATAAAGCCATTTCATCTAAGACCATGAGAAGAGGTTTCCTCAAATCATTCTTATGACGCTGAGCAATTGCAAAAGCCATTGAAACAATAAGGCGTATTATTCGCCCATAAGAATCTAATTTAGACACAGGAATACAAAGATAAAGATCTGCTTGGTTTTTAACAAGCTTAACGAGATCAATAGTAGTTTGATTAGAAACTCTTTGCATAAGAGGACTATCAAGAAAAACAAGTTCATTTTTAGCCGTATTTAAAGTTCCTGAGATCTCCTCATGAGCTGTTGTAAGAATTGACGCAGCAATACGAGAAGGAAGGCCAAAAGCAAGATTTTTACAGATGATTAAATTTTGTAATGTTTCTTTAAAGTTTTCTTCAGGCTGACACAAAATTTCATAAACATGAAATAATGTTTTTTTATTTAAAGGAATATCATTTGCGCATTTTACATATAAAATGAGTGCCTGAATAATGGACCTGGCTCTTTGATAAAAAAACTTTTCATTGCCCCCAACATGAGGAGGAATGGGTACAAGGAGAGAGGCGATCATGGCCGCATCATCGACAATTTCTTCTGAGTGAGGATCTAAGAAATCCAGAATATTAATTGATCCTGATTTTTGGGAGGTTTCTTTGAAAGGATCAAGAACATAAACTTCACGGCCCAAAGATTGACGATATCTCGCGGTCACATGATAGTTTTCAGCAGCTTTAACGTCTGTGACGAGCACAGGACCATCATAATCAAGGAGAGTTGGAATAATGATTCCTACCCCCTTCCCTGCTCCACTCGGAGCAATTAAGACCATATGGTGAGGATTAAGTCGGATGATCTCTTGACTACCTTGGGTAGCTACTTGCTTTCTTAAATTATCAATATCTGTTGAAAGCTCTCCTTTGATCAAACATCCAATCGGAATTCCTTCTACATGGTGGAGAGCCTTGATTTCTTGGGAGGTTGCAAACCTCGCTGATCCATGGCTATTCTCTTGCTTCACTTTTTTTTGCTGAGTGAGGCCATACTTGATTAAGTGAGTCAGGAT
Source organism: Caedibacter sp. 37-49 (assembly GCA_001898725.1). Taxonomy (GTDB): domain Bacteria; phylum Pseudomonadota; class Alphaproteobacteria; order Caedimonadales; family Caedimonadaceae; genus Paracaedimonas. Next base: position 9,787 of record MKUV01000020.1, on the reverse strand, counting down.
AAAAAGAGAACTTAAAAGACTGCTTGAGGCAATTAAAGGCCATGTCACTTCAAGCTTTTCAAGAAAATGAAAGACCTCAAGAATATTCTTTGGCAAGATTGGCACAATCATTTGCATGGAAACAGAATATGTAAATAGAGACCCAAACCATAGGGAACATAGAAGGCCTAAAATAACAGGTATGAAAGAGCCTCTTTCAGTCCGATAGAGACTAAAGGCAATTAAAGTCAGCACTCCTGGTAAAAAGCATAAAAAGGCGTATGCGCTATAAAACCCTATAATTTTCTCTAATAAAGGTCTTGCATATATAATGATTGGCACACAGGTAAGAGGCCATCCTTGTTTAAAGAAAGCTTTTAACTTGATAATAATATTATTACTTAAAAATTCTTCTATTTTCTCTTTAAGATCTTTAAGAGGTAAAAACCAATTTTGCATAAGCAAGTCCTTTTTGAAGGTTGGATGAATGATAATGAGCAACAGCCTTAAGCCAGCTGTGATGTCGCGCTTTAAGAGAGACAAGAAATTGGGCAGCAATTGAGGTATTTTTTAAAGGATCTAATAGCTCTTGAGCAGTACTTACTTTATCTTGATGCCAGAAATAATTGATCTGGTGGCACCCTACATCAAAGTTCTTAATACCCATAGCAAGAAGCTGCTTGATATAAAGTGAGGCGGCTTTCTCTGATCTGAAGTAATAGCTTTTTCCTTGAATATGAATGGACCAAGGCCAAGGCGTTTTATGAGGGCCAAAGCCACTTTCCACTTTTGCAATTTGCAGAAGTAACTTTTTAGGAACATTGATGTGTTCTGAAAGAAGATTAATGGCTTTTAAGCACTGATTGGCTCTGGCTGGGGCCATAAACATTGTAAAAAGAAGAAGAGATATCAGAAGAGACAATTTCATGGCTGCATCCTGAGTATTTCTTTTGTTTTAGGCAATAACATTTCACTTACTTGACGTTGTCCCAAATCATTGCGATGCAATTGAATGACGAGATCAACAGCTTCATATAGAAACTCTTTAACCCCCTTTGCCTCATGGCCAGAGAACGCAATATTTTGAGGGATCGCCCAAGAAAGGGCTGCATCACAGTTATTGGCATGAAGCGTACACATGAATCCTGCATGTCCTGAGTTGAGAAGTCTTAAAATGGGGTAAGAATTTGCCATTGAGAGTTCTCCCATGAGAATAATGTCAGGACGAGATCGCATGAGATGGTCAATCATTTGGGGATAATCTAAAGTTGGGTTCTTCTCATTTCGGCTAACTACATAGTGCACATGGTTTTCATGAGGAACATTGAGCTCTCGTGTGTCTTCTAATACAAGAATTCTTTTATCTGCAGGAATAGATTGGAGAAGCATGTTCATAAACGTTGTTTTTCCTGAACTAGTCCCCCCTGAGATAAGAATATTGGCCCCTTCCTTTATCAAAGAGATGATCATTTGTTCATGCTCAAGATTAAGTCCGTAATCCTTAAACGAAAGCTTTAAATGACGCCGCATCCGTATTGAAATAGAAAGCTTAGACTCAACGTTCGACCCCAGCATAGCTTCAAAACGGTGACCTCCTGGAAGCATGACAGATAATCTTGGTTGCGTTATAGGATCAAACGCTAATCCCCAGTGATTTGCCAGCACATGACAGAATGTCTCCCAGTATTTCAGATCAAGTTCAGGAGTTGAAATATGGGTAAACCTATGACCCGCCTTCTCAAGTCTTAGTTCACCTGGCTGGATGATAGAACACTCAATTAAATCTTGCTCTTTCAAGTAAGGTTTTAAATAAGAAAGCCAAGCCTCGATAGCTGGTGACACTTTACTAACAGTACTCATTTTTTATCATTTCTTAGAGAAGCACGCCAATCGTATTCGCTCATCGATGAACCACCCTGAGTTATATTGGTAATATTAGTAACTGATTTAATACAGATAGATGATACCCACTTATCAAATACCTTATAGTGAGTTTTATCAGGGCGAGTATAAATATTGTATTCTGCTCTTGGGAAGATGATATACTCTCCTTGCTGATAAGGAGGATAACTATCAACTTCGCCAGTTACTTTTTTTTCAAATACATAAGGCAACCATTTAGTTTCATCTTTTTCTGTAAATTCTTTAATAATGAGCAGTGATTGGACATCTTTTATAGATATTTGATATCGTGGTTTGGATTTAAGATTCAGATCCACATGTTCATAACCAATAATTGATGAAAAGTGAGGGAGAGGATCATTAGATCGCCTACAAACCTTATCAATAAATCTTTTCCTATTCCCCCATTGATAATAGGCCCTCATAAGAGGATAAGAACGACCTGAATTATAATCATGTTCATATTGTCCCTCACATCCCTCTCTAGTTGAGATCAAATTTGTAAGATCTTGAGGTTCACACTGCCCCGGAATAATCTTTGTTTTACCTTTATAGCTAATCTGACGTTTTGCCATCGGAATCACAGTGGCTCCATTCAGCACAGGCTTACAACCAGATTTAACAAAATGATGAGGTACAAATTCGGCTGTCTCATAACACGGAGTCACATCATGAGTAATACCATTTTCAATAAAGATATCTCTCTTTTGAACAACAGATTTATTTTGCTCATAAAGATGCTTGAGAGGACATCCCTGCTCTGTTGAAATAATCGCAAAAGGCATCCCATTTGTTCTATGGCAAGCCTTAACAAGTACTCGAGCATGATTTCGATTGTAATAAACTGTCTCACTTTGAGGATACGCAAGGCGAGATTCTAGATCTATATCATGAGAGCATAACCCCTTTTCTTCAATGAAAGGATGAGGCTGAGATTCATCTTTCAGGCAATGTTCATCAAGGTATATTTTATTGTTAGCTTCATCAATCCAGTATCGTTTAAAGGTTGTATAAGCAAAACCCGCTTGCTGATCAACGATGTCAGAACAACAGCCGTAATCTTTCTTAATATCAAAGATAAGGTGAGAATCAGCACACTGGGTTTCATGTGTAATGACTCCATTAGTTCTTGCAATCGATCGTGTTTGTATAATGACTTTTCCTCTATCAATGTCAACGCGCGGCTTACATCCTTCTTTTGTTACCTCAACTTCAATTAAAGGCATATTGAACTCATTTCCTGAAGAAGCATTTCCTTGCTTGATTTTTAGAGGGTCAAATTCTTCCTTGGGACTCTCAATAAAATCTTTATTTGGACGATGTGATAAAGATGTTGAACCTGGAGAACTATTCAAGGAGTTGGAGAAAATTTTCTCTCCTGTAAAAGGTTTTTTTTGAGAAGCAGGTCTATCTAGTCTTCTTAAAGGTTTGTGATTTTGAGAGTTTGAAGATTTACGAATCAATGAATCAGCATTCTTCCCTTCTCCATAAGAAGATGAAGAATTTCCTAAATAATGTTCTGAGGATGACAACATTGATGCATTATCATGAGAGGTGTTCCCTACCATTTGTGCATCCAAACCGAAGCTATTTCTTAATGAATGCCGCTTTTTGATTTTACCTTCCATATCCTCTAGGCGTCGGTCACTTGATGAAGGGTTATCAGCTTTAAGTTCACTTATCTGCTCATCTTCTCCTTTTTCTAGACGGCCAATGGCATCAGAAAGATGCTCTTTGTTTCCATAAAGAGAAATTTTTAATCCTTTAGAAAGTATGCTTTTTTCACTCTTAAATGTTGAAATCAGAGGCTCTTTGAATGATGCTTTCTTCTTACCTTTTCCTTTAACACCTGTCCAAACAACTTGGACAATTTTAGAGTCTTTTTTAGAAGGCGGTGAAACTGCCCGCACTTGACCAATGAGGGTAATCTCTTTTTTATTAATTTTTTTCTCTTGAGGCTGAGACAACTGAGCTTTTATTAAGGATTCATTTTCCTGAAGCCAAATATCGTCCATTAAAATGGCTTTTATGTCTTCCTGTGGATTAGCATTCCCCAAAAATGAACCACATAAATAAAGGATAAAAAATAAGTAAATTGGCTTCATGGTTTTTTAATTTCCACGTTATTATTTTCCTGAACTCTATTTGAATTTTCTGAAGAAAGAGTTTCATTTGGATGCCTTAAAACAATGTCTGATGATGGAATAATTTGAATGTGGCTTCCTGGAGGAATGGTTAAGATAGGAGCTAAGTTAATGTTTTGTTCAATGACTTGGGAGGTCGCCTCACTCAAATTATGAGAAAACTCATCGCTTGCCCCTGTCAAAAGCTGAGAAAGTGTACTTTGTGATCTTGCTTGGTTTGCATAAGAGCCTGCTTGCGCTAAAGAGGCCGTGGCTGAGATTAAAAAAGCAGCCCCATAGCGCTCCCATACGCGCTGATCAAGATCTCCTATAAGTCCTGTTCTACCACTTTGATCGGCAGCAATAGATTCTTTAAGAGCGACACTCACTCCATCAGGACGAATAAGTCGCTTGCATTGTACAGGAAGACGGGTTTGGCCCACTTCTCCTAAAGAATCGTAACTGCAGATAATTCGACTATATGCAGGAATTAATACATACTTTCCATTGGGACTTAAGATATCGCGTTCAACAATGGCGACCATCCGTCCTCCTACTTGAGAGTTAATTGAGTCTTCTAAAATGGCAGGTATCCGCATATCAGCCGTTAGTATCCTAGAGCGATCAACGGGTAGTGTTGATCGTGATTCCTCAAAGCTTGCATCTTCCCATTGTTGATAATCTGGATCTTGAAGACGAACTTTTTGTTTCTCTCCTTTTTGAGGAGGAAGGATCTTTAAAGCTTTGTTTGTTTGATACTGCCTCAAACCTCGCAATTTGCGTGCATTATCTTCCCGCATGAGAGGTTTTGGATCTGGGAATTGCACAGGAATAGGTTCAGATTCTTCCTCTTTTAAGATAGGCTCTGGTTCAGGAAGTTTTTTAAAGGCATGAAATGACGTTGGTATTTGCTGATGTTTTTGAGGAGTGCCTTTTTTCTTCGCTTCATCCTCTTGGCATCCACTTAAAATAGCAGTGCTTATTAAAAGGAAAGAAAGGTTCTTCATTTACCTGCCTCTTTAGGTGTTGGAAATACGCACACCACCTTCTGGCCGTTCCGAAGTGTAAAGGACCCTGAGTGTTGAGCCACAATTTTAGTTCCTTCTCGACTGACATTAATCGGCGTGTCCACCCCATCAATCACCGCATAAATTGCTGGAAGGCTTTTCTTTTTAATCTCCTCTCCATAATCAAACCATGTGCGGATCCCATCACTGTATACTCGATGAGGAGCGATTTCACGATCACCCGCCATTGTGAAGTTGAAATTAAGTTGAGAGGGATCAAAGGTCACTTCTTCGAGATAATCATCTTTCTGTTTATTTCCAATAGTTTGATTACTCTCGATTGAGGAAGCTAAGGTTGCAGGCTTTGAGACTCGAATATAAACAACCAAGTCAGGAACATGATTGGTATTGTATCCTTCAGACCTTAAATAAAATGAGTAAACCTTGCCGCTCGCTCCAATAACCACAAGATTACTGTCAAGGCCTGTAAACTCTTGAGGTTGTATGGTAAGAATGTTTGCTCTCGGATTCTCCACTTTAAAAGAAGAGATATCACCAAGTGTAAATTTTTCAATTCTTTCCCAAGAGGGGAGAATAATACACGTTGTCATCATCTCACGACATCTAAGCTTAACAATCTCAGAGCCAGTGTAGGTAACGTTGTAAACTCCTGCCCCTTCTTTCGCATGATCCCAAGCATGCTGAATGGCACCTAAAGGCAGTGATTCTTTGCGCTCAAGATCAGGATAGTGGCCTTTAACTTGATTCTCGACATCTGGATGTTCTGTTAAAGTTGATATGCCTGTAGACGTCATTAAATCCTGTGGTGCAGGAGATGGTGCCATGACAGGAGGTTGATGTACACCTTGAGGGTTTGCATTACCCAAAGGAGATGAAATGAGGAATGAACTTATGCTTAAACCTATTATGTATTTTGACTTATTTTTGAGCATCTGTGCCACCTTTCTGAGCAAGCGTATAGTGTGTGACTGTAAAACCAATTGGATTAATATATTGATTCTCTATTGAGACTTCCTGAGGCTCTAAAGAGACCGTTAAAGTGGAGACCCAATGGCCTTGACCTATAATTTGGCCTTTATGTCTGTCATGTGAGATCCATTCAACTTGAAAGATATTGGGCGCACTAGGTGCTAGAGACGTACTTGAGAGGATTTGAATTTCTCGCGTCACTTGTTCTTCTTGTCTTTTCTTAAAAGGAGAGTCTTGATTTTCTGGCTTCATGAGGGATAGGAATTCTTCATTGAGTTGAGGCCCTGTCATCAAGCTTAAATGCTTCCATCTTATTTCTTCTGTTTGAAGATCAATGGTCTCCCGTAAAGTCACATATTGACGAGATAATGTTTCCATCAGGAGGGTTGTAGCTTTTTCATTACGTATAATAGGCTCAATGCGAACAATTTGATCTCCTTTATCTTTGAATGTGACAAGCATTGGACGTACTTCTTTTAAGGGAAAAAGGGTGATGATTAAGCAAACAAGTGCAATCACTGTAAACCCTAAGACGACAGCACAAATCGTTGAAAGTCGTGCCATTGTTTGAGCAGCTTTATAGGACTCAAAATTTTGAATAGAAGGTTCTAAAGCCATTGTCCATCTCGATAGATAATGTGCTTAGTACAAGATGAGCATTCGCTTTTTGGGAGATGGTCTGTGCCACTGCCCATATAGGGATCTGATGTGTGAGAGCAGCTACTTAACATAATGGCCATTAATAGAAAGGAAAGATTCAAATTAAGGTTCATTTTTTAATCCTTTATTTAGTGTCAATAATATTATTGAGAGCTTGATTGCTAGAACTAGAGTTTCTCCGTCCTACAAGGCTTTTGATTTTAGGGCCTGCCCACTCACTGGCATTTGCCCAGGCCTTTTGTCCGCCCATCTTAGTATAAGCTCCAACAACACCTATAGTTGTTGCAGAAACACCCGCAACAAACCCTGCAGCTCCAGGACCATCGGAAACACCTGCAATATTGGCAATGGTCGGAACTTTGAGTTGGAGATAAATAGAAAGGCAAGCTATGATAAAGCATGTCCAGTAAGCGTCACTAAAGGCAAAAGAGCCTGCATTAGCTTTGAGAACCCCATTTCCATCAAGCGGTATTAGATTGAGTGATTCCTTCAACACATAGATACTAAGGCCCATGGCAATGACAGAACACAGCAAAGTAAAAATGCCATGCAAAACCATCTTTAATCCTGAAGTTGAAATACTTCTGGTTGATGAAAATCCAGCAAAAATAATCAGTAAGGGAGATAAAGCTGTGACAGCCATGAGCTTGAACATATAGTCCAAACAATAACAAAGCATAATGATATAAAGAAAAAGAAAAGGTATTCTCATAATCATGGAAGCAAGAGTATTAAATCCAGGGACAATCCCTGTATCCTGCATCATCACACTCATGGATTCAAAAACTTGATTCAGTGTTCCATATTGAATTTTGAGGACGCCAAAAAGGGTGGCTTTGGGCCCTGAATAACCAATCCCTACAACAGAAATCATTGTCTCCACCAATTTTGCAACCGTTTCATTGATAGGGAGATAAAGCCACTCAAAAAAGGTATTAGCTGACAGGAGAAGAGTTACTGTTGTACTGATCAAAAACGGCTTTATAAAATCAGATAAGTGAAATTCTCCTTTAATGGCTCCTTTCCAAATCAATTGCCAAACAAACCAACACCCAAAAGCGGCCATGAAAAGAGAAAGACATCCCATACTTAAAGCTTTAAAAATTTGGTGGCCAAAGCTCTCCATCATGCGCTCAAGAGTTCTAATAATTTCAATAGGTTTATCCATGATCACTTACTTTCAATTTTTTGGGAAATTGGCATTTTCTTAAATACAGTAGGCTGGGCCTGTGCCATATAAGTTGCCATCAATTCCAATTGTTGAGATTGAATGAGAATTAGTTTGTCCAATTGATGGGCAATATGCTCAAGAAGCCTTGTTTGCATATTTGTTTGATATTGAAGAGTTGAGTTTTGTTCAGCTTGCAACTTTATATTTTGTAATTGCTGATGGTCGTCCCTTAAGGTTTTCTTTTGCTGAGTTGCAATGGAGAGAGAATCAACTGTTGAGATTTGAATAGCTTCAAGTTTTGACTCTCTCAATTGAGAGAGTTGAGTTGGGGTTGTTAAGGATTGATCGGGGAAAAATTTCTGCTGAAAATAGTTCTTTGCATAAATATAATTTGAAAAATCTTGTTTTCCACCATGCTGAACACCCATATAGTTTAACTGCATTAAAGGATCGCTCCCTTGGCCTGAGAGGCTACTTAAAAGAGAGTTAAAATCTCCACTCATCCCCCCTACTTGCATAATATTTTGAAGCAACCCTTGTGGCAATTTTGAACCCAACACACTGTTAATTTGCACCATTTCATTAGATAATGATTGAAGCTGTTGAAGAGATTGTCCCGCCGTACTTAAAACGCTTTTAAGAGTTGTAAATGTATTCACATCAAAGGTTGCTAAGGCACCTGCGTGTGTTTCTTTATTTTGTGATACGAACAACAAACCTATAATTAAGCAGCGTTTAAATACTGTTCTATCCATTGATGACTCCATTGATGTTGTAAATGTTTAACAAGTTTGACGGCTTCTGATCCTGAGCGATAAAGCTTCAGGTAAGGACCCAATGACGTCAGATCACAGTCTAGAATGACGGATTCGTTAAAGCGCTTAACCAGCACTGAATGCTTTAATTTGCGAGAAAGCTTGCTCTCCCCCTTAATATAAGCCCATTCTGAGTCTGTAAGGTCAAAGTCTGCATAATCTTCTCGTTTGGCGGAAGGATTAGGGAATAAGAAACGAGTAGGACATTGATCTAAAATAACTGATGAAATCCCAGATTCTTTAAGGTCCTTAATATTTTGAAAGCACACATTAATGCTGCCCCGTAATTTTCGGTGCTCTTTAAAAAATACCCCGACAGAAGATTTAAAATAATTGTCCTGAATAAGAGGGGCTGTTTCATCAATAAAGATAAAGTGTGGTAATGCTTCTTCGCGAATGACCCGCCTTATTCTGTGAATAATATATTGAGTTACAGTGTTGGCAACTTGAGGATTTGCTTGAACATCCGTCATCTCAAATGCAACAAATCGATGCGAGGTTAAGTCTAGCGCATCATAAGCCTCAAGCTTACCATTAAGTTCTTGGGATCCATTAAACCATTGCCCTAAGGCACCTCCTTCAACCCAAGGAAGCAATCTTCTTTTGAGAAGACTTTGTGCTGGCAAAAGATCATCCAAGAGATATTTTAAGAGTCTTTTCTCTTTTGGAACCTTGAAAAGAATCTGGATGGCTCTTTGAGCTTGTTCTTGACTCTCTTCGTCATCAATCCCTGCCATCATACACAAAAGTTGAGGCAGGAAAGCTCTTTCTTGAGGGGTATCATCACAATAAAAGGGGTTAAGGAGAGATGTTTCCTGCTTGCTGAAGTCTATATAGTTCCCTCCCATACTCTGAGTAAAAATGCGAGTTCCATTAAATCGATCAAAGATATAAGCTCTTAAATTTTGATGCCTTAAAGCCCCGCCAATTAAATGCTGGAAGAATGTTGTTTTACCGGATCCTGCAGGCGCAATAACAATTGAGTTCGCAAGAGCTTCTTTTTCTTCCAAGGAATGAAGTTGAAGCGCATAAGAAGATCCTGAAGAGGTTTTAAAGAGTCTTATAGGCCCCTCACCCCAATCACAACGCGCAAGTCCTTTAGGCTCATAATCAAAGGTAAGTAAATGACTTACATTATGA
>MKUV01000019.1 GCA_001898725.1 Caedibacter sp. 37-49 | reverse complement strand
TTCATACTTCAGAATCGACTAAAATAATTCTCTGTACTATAGGCGCTTCCTTGCTTTTCTTCATACTTCAGAATCGACTAGTTTAGATGGTGACATGGCAAGAACTTATCGTGACTTTATTCAAACATTAACGAGTCTTACGAGTTTGTGGATAGATGAAACGACTTTTAGTTTGACTGATTTTAAAAGCACGGAATTAATTTGGAAAACAGTAAACGATCCTATTGAAGGATAATTTTGTTTGAAACTATGCTTATATAGAGCTGTATGATGAAGTCGTATAATCTTTTTTAATTTTTCATATTATATTAAAAGCCCATTCTGCAACTTAATTGTACGATCCATGCGTTTTGCAAGATCAAGATTATGTGTAGCAATTAGAGCTGCCATTTGATGCTTACGTACAAGCTCCATCAATTCATTAAATACAATGTCAGCAGTGGCTTCATCAAGATTTCCTGTGGGTTCGTCAGCCAGTAAGATTCTTGGTTGATTTGCAACAGCTCGTAAGATGGCGACTCGTTGTTGTTCACCCCCAGAAAGTCGAGAAGGCCGATGAGAGGCTCGGTTTGCAAGCTTAAAAGCTTTAAGAAGGACGGTTGCTTTTTTCTCGGCTTCCTTCGTTGATTGGCCAGCGATTAATTGAGGCAACATAATATTTTCAAGCGCAGTAAATTCGGGCAACAAATGATGAAATTGATAGACATAGCCAATTGTCCGAAGTCTTAACGCCGTTCGTTCATAATCATTCATTTTTCCGCAAGCTTTGCCTTCAATATAAACTTCACCATGTGAAGGGAATTCAAGAAGACCGGCAAGTTGAAGAAGCGTTGATTTCCCTGATCCTGAGGGGCCAACAAGAGCAACAATTTCACCTGCTTTAATTTTTAAATTAATGTCATTAAGAATTTGAAGTCTTTGTTCACCTTGGATAAAAGTGCGTTGGACGTTTTTAAGTTCAAGAGGATTATTCATAGCGAAGAGCCTCTACAGGATCAAGGCGTGCAGCGCGCCATGAAGGATATAAAGAAGCCAAGAAAACAAGGAGTAAAGCAACAGAGACAACAGTTATCACTTCATAAGGATTAACTTTTGAAGGGAGCGTTGTTAAAAAATATACTTCAGCACTAAAAAGTTGCGTTCCTGAGAGTTTTTCAAGCCATTGTCGAATTGTTTCAATATTTGCTGTAATTAACAATCCAAGCAATGTTCCCATCATTGTACCGATCAAACCAATAAGAGAACCTGCGAGAAAAAAGATTTTCAAAATCATACTTTGACTAGCGCCCATAGTTCGTAAGATCGCAATATCATGCGTTTTATCTTTTACAAGCATGATCAAACTTGAGATAATATTAAATGCGGCGACCAAAATGATTAAAGTTAAAATGGTGAACATAACATTTCGTTCTACTTGAAGGGCTGTTGTAAAACTTGAGTTTGCGCGTTGCCAATCAATGACGCGGACGCTAGGGCCTAAATTTCGACTAAGGAGGGGGCTCACCTTCAAGGCTTGATCTGGGTGGTTAAGAAAGACTTCTACCCCATTCACAGCTTCAGGGAGACGAAAGAAATTTTGAGCAGCCTCTAAAGGAATAAAGACAACACCACCATCATAATCCTTCATGCCGACATCAAAAATGGCCACAACCTGAAATCGTCGAATGCGCGGGACGGTCCCAAACGCTGTACTTGTTCCTTCAGGAGCGACGAGAGAAAGGCTATCTCCTGGAAAAACATGATATTTTTCAGCAAGCCTTTTACCGATAACGATTGAGTTTTCACGTTCAAAGTGCTCTAAGGTTCCGTGCGTAATATGATCCGCTACAAGCTTACGGTTGAGAAGATCCTGAAGTCGAAGTCCATGGACAAAAGCACCAGAAGCAACGCCTTTGTTGGTAATCATTACCTGATATTCGATTACGGGGGTGACTGTTGAGATTTCAGGAATTTTTTTTAGCTGTGTTACAAGCTTATCAAAATCCTTAATTCCTTCTCTATAAACAGAAGCAATACCAATATGACCATTAAAACCTAAAATACGTTTAAAAAGATCTTCACGAAAACCATTCATTACTGACATTACAATAATCAGCGTCGCAACACCTAAAGTAATCCCTAAGAAGGAAAATCCTGCAATGACAGAGACAAATCCTTCTTTATGACTTGGCTTTAAATAACGTAAAGCGACTTTAAGGACAAAAGTATTTGCCATTATTGACCTAGTTGCTTTGTAAGAAAAGAAAGGACAGATTCAATTGAAAGTTCCTGCGTCTCACTTGTACGACGATTTTTAAGTTCAATTAGACCTTTCTCAAGACCTTTCGGACCGACTCGGATTTGCCAAGGCGCACCAATAAGATCCATTGTTGCAAATTTTGCACCAGGCCGTTCTTCACGATCATCATACAAAACGCTTGTGCGTTTATTTTGAAGAGTTTCATAAAGCTGGCGGCATGTTTGAGTAGTCGCTTCATCATCGGTACGGATGCTTATTAAGCCTACTTTAAAGGGGGCGACACTTTCAGGCCAAATGATGCCTGCGTCATCATGATTGGCTTCAATAATAGCGGCAACGATACGAGAAATGCCAATTCCATAACTTCCCATGTGAGGGACAATCATCTCTCCTGTAGGGCCGCTAATTTTCATATTAAATGCTTCAGAGTATTTGGTTCCAAAGTAGAAGATATGTCCAACTTCGATTCCGCGTGCTTGTTTAAGTTGAGCTTCAGGAATAGGACATTCTTGAGGATTATGAAGCGTTTCTTCTGCAGCATAAATATTCATCAATTGGTTAACATCAACACGCGCCGCATCTTGAAGTAAGCCATCAAGTTTTTGATCATAATAAATAAGGCTTTCTCCGGTAGAAGCGAGAACATGAAATTCTTGAGAAAGATTTCCCCCAATTGCGCCTGGATCTGCCTTGACAGGAATGGCAGTCAGCCCCATGCGAATAAAGGATTTTACATAAGCTTCAAGCATTGCTTGATAAGAACGAAGAGCGCCCTCATAATCAATGTCAAATGAGTAACAATCTTTCATCAAAAACTCACGGCCGCGCATCACCCCAAAGCGAGGGCGGATTTCATCGCGGAACTTCCATTGAATTTGGTAAAGCATTTTGGGAAGGTCACGATAGCTTTTAATATGGTGAGCTGCAATATCTGTAATAGCTTCTTCCGCTGTTGGCGTATAAAGGATTTCACGCTCATGACGATCTTTAAAACGAAGCATTTCTTGTCCATAAGCATCATAACGTCCCGATTGTCGCCAGAGATCTGCAGATTGAATGGTTGGTAGAATAACTTCCTGAGCGCCAGCACGATCTTGTTCTTCGCGTACAATTTGTTGAATATTATCAAGGACTCGCGTTGCCATCGGCAACCATCCATAAATACCCGCACTCGTTTGATAAATCATGCCAGCGCGCAGCATGAGCCTATGAGAAACAATTTGTGCTTCTGCAGGTGTTTCTTTGAGAACGGGCATAAAATATTGAGAAAGAAGCATTTATTTTACTCTTAATTGTTTTAATTCTGCGCGCGATTCTCGCAGATTATTTGCAAAACGCAAAGCGGAAAGTAATAGTTGCGAAGATATTTAAAAACTCAAGTGTGAAATTATTAATTTTATAATTAAAATCATCGTATTAAATTTATTCCTTGAATATTTTTTTCAATAAAAATTCCTTATTGATTAAAGAAGTAAATCATGTATAACAAAATTAAGTTATTAAATTTTTTCAGGATAACTAAATGGGAAAAAGCTTCTCCAAATTTTTCTTTTTAATTACATTCATTTTAAATTCTGGCGTTCAAAGCGCTCAAGCAACTGGTTTGTCATCTGATGAATTTCAAGAATTTTTAAGGTCTGGAAAAGCACCTGAGAATTTTATCGCACGGATTTCAGAAAATATGGATAAAGAAACAAAAGCCTTTATCTCAGGCCTTGAAGAAAAAGAGAAAATTCATTCTTTTTCTTATTTTGAAGTTCAGAAAGGATTAACTGATGAACTTGCCCAAGGTTGGATTAAACTTGGAAATGAAACAAAGACAAAGCCACGGGCACACTTAGTTTGTTTGCATAAATTGTTAACACTACAATGGGATGAAAAGACAGCTATCGAATTTGCTGAAAGATGCCATCATATGGTAGATCAAGAAGATAGACTAGAAACTAAGATGCAACTTTCCTATCGTGGATTAGAGATGCTAAGAGTTCGTTTAAATGAGCCCAATTATGACCTTCATAAACGACTTGCTTCTGTGTCTCAAGTAATAGCGCTTTTAGAAGATTTAAAATCTCTTACACTTTCTTATAAGACAGTTTCTGAGTTGCCATTTATACCAAGTCAAGATCTTTTTCATGCTGATTCTCTTCCTCAGGCTGAAATACATGCTCTTCTTGTGATTGCTTACGGGGGAGTTGTTATTGGTGAAATAGGTGATAGAGAAGAAGCTTTTAGGTCTATTCTTATAAATGGTGATGAAGCCATTTCCCTTTATTCTAAAGGGCTCTCTGGCTCAACAACGCCTTCGCAAAGAGTATATTTTAATAGGCAAATTGTAAATATAGCGAGTACGCTTCCTGGACGTGTAATGGGGCGTCTCAATGGGGCAAGGCATGATTATGATAAAGTTTGCAAAAAAAGTGCTTTACGTCTTGCTAGAATTCATGAGGAGGAAAAAGAAGAATTAGAACAAGCTTACCATCTTCACAAGTGGTGTACCTTAACTTATGATATAGGATTATCTTACTATTACGCAGGTAAAAAAGAAGAAGTCCTTAAATGTGTTAAGGAAATTGAAGATTTTAGTTCTGCTTCAATTGATCAAGTTTTTCTTAGTCGTTTAAAAATTAAAGCTAAAGGATTACAGTTAAGAGTCAATGAGCCAAATAATGTACTTGAGTATCAGTTAAATAATTTAAGTATTTTAGGTTTACACTAAGATAAGTCAAAGGAAATGAAATTACTTTCTTAGTGTTATACACGCACCATGATTCTATTTGGACGTCATATTTTACTTTTTTTCTTCTTCTGGAATGTATCATTATGGGCAGCTCCACATTCACTTAACTCTACTACAACCTCCCTTATTCCTCCCGTAAAAATCCTGATTAAAAAAGCAGCTAGAGAAATGATCCTTATTAAAAAAGGAAAAATTTTTAAAACCTATAAAGTGGCATTAGGGACAAATCCGAAAGGTCATAAACAATGTGAAGGAGATGGGAAAACTCCAGAAGGTATATATTCCATTAGCCATAAATACACAAAAAGTAATTTTCATTTAGCGCTTCAGATTTCCTATCCAAATAAAGCAGACTGCGCGCATGCGAAAAAAATGAAATGTTCACCAGGCGGGCTTATCATGATTCATGGTCTTCCAAAATCTTTTGCCTATTTAGGAAGCAAGCATCGTCTCTATGATTGGACGTTAGGATGCGTTGCCGTAACGAATGCTGAAATTGAAGAAATATGGAAACATGTGCCAACAGGAACACCGGTTGAGATTTTGCCTTAGTACAGAAGTGATCCATTTTAAAGAAATATCTTATAATCTCCATGTTCCATAAGAACGAAAAGACTCTTTCTCTAACAACAATGCCGTTAGTGCCCAGACGAGGGCATCAACGCGGTCGGGCGAGGTCGACATTCCAGGTAAGAATTTACACATTTGATCTTCAAGAAGCTTAAGTCCTTGACGGGTGTGATGAACTTTTCCTTGCTCATAAAAGGCTGAGATAGGTTCTGCTCTTGTGTATTTACCACGACTTGCGTGAACACCTTGATAGCTAATTGTGGGATCAATTGATCGTAGAAGTGTTTCAACCAGATCACCGCCTTTGTTGACCTCAGCCACAACACGGTCAGCGCGCCAGCGATGATAAGCTTCGCACACAATTTTGCCCCAAGTGACTGCTGGATAGCGGCCGCTTAAATCTTCAAGGACATAAGCATGATTGTTTACGCTTAAACCTACAACAATGATGCCTGTCTCGTCGCTTTCAGAATGATGAGTCACAGCGGGATCAATTCCAATGACAATTCGCTTAAGTTCAGGAATTTCAAAAGCACGATATTGATCTAAAAGAGCAGGGATCCATAAAGCACCTTCATGGACATCTATAATTTCGCCCAGTAATTCTTGAGCTCCGAGACGTGTGCCTGAAAAGCTTTTTTGCATCGTATTAATAAAAATAGATGAAAGATTTGCTTGATTCTCAAATGTAGTTCCGCGCGTAAGGACAATTTCATGACCTGCTTGACCAACAAGCTGTTGAAGCAAGGGCAAAGGACGCGGTGTTGTGGTGATTATCATACGTGGATGAGCACCAAGTCTCAGAGCAAAATGAATTTGTTGCCACACTTTTTCAATTTCACGGAATTTTGCAAACTCGTCAATCCAAGCATGATCAAATTGTGGGCCGCGCAGCTGTTCATAATTCTCAGCACTATAAGCCGTTGCTATCGTCCCATTCTTCCATGTTAAGCGTCTTTTAGAGGGTTCATAATGAGGACGTTCATCTGGTGAATGGATGGCTAAGAGGCCACTTTCGCCCTCAATCATAATATCGCGAACATCTTCTTGCGTGTCACCGATAAGAGCAATCCGCCTTGCTTGATGAGATAGCGCCCAATGACGAATGGTTTCTGCGCCCGTGCGCGTTTTTCCGAAGCCTCGCCCCGCTAGAATCAGCCAAATGCGCCAATCCCCATCGGGTATTTTTTGATTTGGTCGTGCTTGCTTTAGCCAATCAGATTTTTCTAAATTATCCGTAGCTTCTAAAATTGGGCTTTTAATGAGTGAATGTTGATTTTGAAGCGTATCGAAAGAACAGTTTTCCATTCTTTTACTATAGCAAAAATCTGTTCATTTTTCAAGAAAATGATGTATATAATAAGTAAATTATTTAAAAAAAAATTTAAAATTAAAAGGTTAGCTTAAAGTTTGCAGATGACTTTAATTAATTATTCTTGCCTGATAAGGACTATCGAGAGAAAAAGCAGGAATTGTGACTTCGAGTTCTTCACCTGTATTGCTGACCATCACGTAATAGCCTTGCATGACACCAGAAGGCGTGGGAAGAGGGGCAGAACTTGTATATTCAATAGCATCACCAGGTTTAATTGTGGGTTGCTGACCAATAATGCCATCCCCATCAATTAACTGTTTGTGGCCATAAGCATCTAATATTTCCCAATGTCTGCGTTTAAGCTGTACTTCGTGAGGGCTAAGATTTTCAATCCGAATTTGATAAGCCCATAGATATTGGCTTTGTTCATGAGAAGATTCTTCATCAATAAAAAAAGGTGTCGCTGAGACCCGAATTGCATGGGTAATTTCACTATAAGTTTTCGTCGTAAATGAGTCTATAGTTTCCAATTATAATTTACCTCTTATAAAAATCATTTTAGCGAGAAAATTTTGAAAGTAAAAGATTTGTTTAAAAAGAAAGCCATTTTTGTTGCTGTAAAGTATTGTAAACAAGGGAAGAACTAATTTCTTTCATAGCTTCTGGTCCTCGTAAACCTTTTTTAGGGCATTCAAGAGCATAGATACTTTTTGTATATGTTAAGGGAGGTGTTGCACCAAATAAACCTAAAGTTGGAATTTCATAACTCGCAGCAATATTAAAAAGACTGGTATCATTTCCAATATATAAATTAATTTCAGAAATAAAGGCAAAAGCTTGCTCAATCGTAAGATGTGTCACCGTTTGAGCATTGCCGCCATTTCGCTGAATTTCTAGCTGAATTTGATGTGCTTCAGATGCTTCTGCAGGTCCTCCGCAGAGAAAAAGTGTGCTTGGATGGTGTGCGGTTATCTCGGTTCCAAGTTCGATAAAATGCTGTATAGGCCATTTCTTGTAAGGCTCACTTCCGCCAATCCCAAAGCAAATCCAAGGACGTGGAAAGGCTGAGAATTGAGTTTGAATGGCCTCTTTAGCGGCATTTGTAAGCGTTGGATAGCGATCTGAAGGCTTGTAAGAGAGGCCATGTAAATGGAGAAGAGCATCTAATTGTTGAAGGAGATGCTGTTTTTTCATGGCTATGGGCATAACATTTTTTGTTGTTAAGGTTAAAGCCTGCCTACCAAAGCCTAAGCCAACACGTTCAGGAACTCGAGCACAAAAAGGGACTAAAGCATAACTAAAACTTTTATGAAGCACCCAAGACTTAGAAAATCGTCGTTTAAGCACATCCCAAAAAACGCGACCAAGTTCACTGGGTTCAGCATAAAAGACATCTCTAACAGCTGGATCATGAACTAGCCACTCTTTTGCTTTTGTACGAGAACGTGTCAAGAGAGTAATAGGACCTTCTTGTTGTGCAATGGCTCGAATATGTGGCAAACGCCACATAATATCACCAATGCCTGGAGAGGGGATAATAATAAGTGTTCCACCTTGATGCATATGATTTACTTTTACCTCTATTTTATACCGTTATAGTTCGAATTTTCTTTAAAGAGCAACTGCAATTTTTTGTAAATATACGTGTAAATAAATAGGAAATATGGTATGAACTTTTCTTAGAATTTAATGAATTGAGAAATATTCACCTATGGATAGGCACTTATACACGACATATGTTTATATGGATGATACTGATTCTGGGGGATATGTGTATCATGCAAACTACCTAAAATTTGCAGAAAGAGCACGTACAGAAATGCTAAGGTCCCAAGGTATTGATCAACGTTTTCTTCAACAAAATAAAAATATGTTTTTTGTTGTAAGCCAGTGCAAAGTAGACTATCTCCTTCCTGCCCACCTTGATGATTATTTGCAAGTTCAGACGGAAATTTACGAAGTTACCGGAACACGTCTTATTGTTGGGCAAAAGATTCTCAGGGATCAAGAAGAAATAACGAATTTGCTTGTAACTCTTGTGCTTGTCAGTGATGGAGGGCGTCCTCAAAGGATCCCCGACTTTTTAAAAGAAGTATTTACTGGAACAGTAACGAATTAACGAATAAGGATACGATCATGGATAATACTGCAATTGACGCTGCTGCTGTTGGGAAATCAGTCGCTGCCACGGATCTCTCTGCCTGGAGTCTTTTTATCAATGCCGATTTTGTTGTGCAGTTGGTCATGCTTTCATTAATTGCGGCTTCAGTTTGGTGCTGGACAATTATATTCTCAAAGTTTATGCGCCTTAGAACTTTGCAAAGTTCAGCGGAAAAATTTGAAGAGTCTTTTTGGTCTGGAGGCTCATTGGATAGTTTGTATGATCGCGTGGGCACACGCCCCACAGATCCTTTAGCAAGCGTCTTTGCGGCTGCTATGAAAGAATGGCGTCGATCTTTAAAAGGAAAACCTGCAACACGAGAAGCAAAAGCAATGCTTCAACAACGTGTTGAACGGATCATGCATATTACGGTTGATCGTGAAATGGATCAGTTAGAAAGACATCTTCCCTTTTTAGCTTCTGTTGGTTCCACAGCACCATTTGTGGGGCTATTTGGAACAGTATGGGGAATTATGCATAGCTTTCAAGGGATTGCAAATTCGCAAAGTACAAACCTCGCAGTTGTTGCGCCTGGTATTGCAGAAGCACTTTTCGCCACGGCCATAGGCCTTGTTGCCGCCATTCCAGCAGTTCTAGCCTATAACAAGATTTCAACAGAACTCGGGCGTTATGGAACACGCTTAGAATCTTTTTCAAGTGAATTCGCAGCGATTATTTCACGCCAGTTAGAGGAGGTTGAATAAATGGCAGGCGGTCTACAAACAGGAGCAACTTTCGGGAAGAATAAGTCACGCAATCGTCGTACAGTAAATAGCCTAAAAAGCGAGATTAATGTCACGCCGATGGTTGATGTTATGTTAGTCCTACTCGTTATTTTTATGGTAACGGCACCTTTGATGACAGTCGGTGTGCCTCTTGATCTCCCTAAGACAAAAGCGGCAGCGCTGAATGAAAAGACTGAGCCTTTGACAATTTCAGTGACGTCTGACAACAAAGTTTACCTTCAAGAGACAGAAGTAACGCTTGAGACCCTAGTTCCTCAGCTTCAGGCCATTACTGCTGCAAAGCCAGAGACACGTATTTTTGTTCGAGGAGATCAGAAAATTGCGTATGGTTTTATTATGCAAGTGATGGGTACTTTAAGCGCTGCAGGATTCGATAAAATCGCTCTTATGGCAGAGCTTCCTCAAGGTAAGCCTGAAATAAAAGTAAAAGGTAAAAACCCTAAATAAAGTTGGGAGCAGTTGATGATGCAGAAACCTTTACTCTATTCTTTAGTCCTGCATCTTCTCTTATTTATTTTATTTATTTTTGGTCTTCCAAGTTGGCGTAAAAGTAATCCTGATTTGTTACTCCCTATTCCTATTGATGTTGTAGAGATTGGCGCTAAAACGCAAGCACCAAAGCCGGCGATTCAACCTAAAAAGGAAGAACCTAAGAAAGAAGAGCCAAAAAAAGAGCCACCAAAAAAGGAAGAGCCTAAGCCTCAACCAAAACCTGAAAATAAGCCAGCCCCTGAGCCTGAGAAGCCTAAACCTGAGCCAGAACCTAAGGCTGAGCCTGTAGCACCGGCGCCTAAAGAAAAGCCTAAGCCACCAACACCGCCTAAAAAACTTGAAAAGAAGCCAGATAAGAAGAAGGCGAATGCTTTTGATTCAGTCCTTAAAAATCTTGAGGAAATTGAGAAAACAGTTCCTGATGCTGTTAATGAAGATAAAACGAATGACAATGGACCCGAGCAACAGGTAGGTGAAATTGGTGATACTATAACTGCTAGTGAACGTGATGCTCTTATAGCGTATTTTAAAAATTGTTGGTCTGCACCAGCAGGTACAAAAGGCGCTCATGAAATATCACGTATTCCTATCAAAATTTATTTCAATATTGATAGAACTGTGCTTGATGCTAAGCCGGTTGAAACAGCCAATATGAGTAATCCCACTTACCGTATTATTGCTGAAAGTGCTATACGATCTGTTAAAGGCCCTAAGTGTAGCCCTGTACCTGCAAAATTATTGCCTATCGAGAAATACGGGGATTGGAAAGTCTCAACTATCAACTTTCTTCCAGAAGATTTAATGTGACCTATAAACTATAACGTCATTCAGTTTAAACCTCTCAATGAGCAAGGAATGTGGTGTAAAAGTTGAAGATGATTCCTTGCACATTAAATTTTATTATGACTTGCACATTAAATTCTATTATGATTTATAAATAAAAAATTAGAGTTTTATCCTAAAATGATTATTAAAATTGAAGGTAAATTCTCGGCATATGAACTTCATAACGTGGTTGATATTTTATCATCCTATTTTCAAAAACATGGGATTGAAGAATTTATAAATATCGATATTGATTTGAAACCATTTAGTAAAGAAGTAAAATTACCAATTTCTTTGTCGAGTGAGACAGGGCGAGAAATAAAGTCCTTAGAAATAAAAAAGTCAAAATCAGGCGAATTAAAACTTACAGAAATAACGGCAAATAATTCTTGGATGACATCCCCGTTAGGAAGTATTTCTTCAGGCGAGCTTATGACGCAGATATGGCCTCTATATGTTTTAGGAATTGTCATATTAATTGTCTATTTAATATGGTTTGAAGCTTAATTTTGATTGGCTAACTTTTTTATCTTTAGTCTAATATTTAAAACCATAAAAAAATTATTAAATATTAAGCTTTTTAAATAATTGAAATTGATTTTCAGAGTGATTTTTCTTGATATTTGTAGCGGTTTATGGTAGTGTTGTTGTAGATGGTCAAGGAAGAGTTTCTCTTTCTTATGAAGAAATAAAAACC
>MKUV01000018.1 GCA_001898725.1 Caedibacter sp. 37-49 | reverse complement strand
CTAAAAGACGAAAGTTGCTCTTCAACTACAATTAAGCCCCACATTAGCACTTAAACAGGAAGAGTGCTAATTGTATAACATGAGCTTCTAAAAGCGTCAATTATGAATTGTGATTAAAAATAAAAAATGGAATAAAAGATTGGTTTATAGTTGCATCTTTTTGAGAAAGAGTTACATTCAACCCTTGCGAAAAGTGAACGGCCTGAAAATATTACAAAATGCGCAAGCTTTCGCAAGGAGTATCGAGCCTTATGAACTTAGAACGACCATCCTCTTCCGTCCAAACATTAAAGGATCCTTTACTCTCTTGGAAAATTTGGGCCTGTGGAAGTTTCTTTTATTTCTTTCAATTTATTCTTCGCATTTCACCAAGCATTATAACAGAAGACTTGATGCGTCATTTTGGCGTTCAAAGTTATGCCCTTGGCGTACTTTCAGCTTTCTTCTACAATGCTTATGCAATCATGCAAGTCCCAATAGGAATGATTGTTGACCGATTTGGACCACGTAAAATTTTAGCCTTATCCTGCTTAACAACCGTCATTGGAACTCTCATATTTTCGATTGCAAGCACATTGGCTGTAGCCTCGTTTGGGCGTCTTTTAATCGGCGCAGGCGCTGCTTGCGCGCTTTTAGGAAGCATTAAATTAATTACTTTATGGTTTCCTCCTCAACGTGTAGGTCGCCTTATCGGTCTTACAATTTTCTTAGGAACATTAGGTGCAAGCTTAGGGGGAGCCCCTTTAGCTTTTCTTGTTGAGAAAACAAACTGGAAAATTTCTTTCTTTTTTTTGGCTTTTATTGGAAGCATCCTAACAGTGACAATTTGGTTTGTCGTAAAAGATAAAAATCCATGGCATACACCTTGGAATCAAGCTGCAAGCTCAGAAAATGATCGTGCTTCGCTCCTAAAAGGACTTCTAACTATTGTTCGCATGCCTAAACTTTGGATAATCGCAGTTTATAGTGCTTTAATGTATGTACCAATTGCTGTTTTCGCAGACCTATGGGGAGTTCCTTTCATTCGTGAAATCTATTCCCTTGAACGACCTGTAGCCGCATCTGTTATATCTATGATTTTTATTGGAGCAGCTGTAGGATCACCCATTAGTACTTTTCTTTCAGATCACTTTAAAACCCGTCTTTGGCCTATGATTATCTCAGCTGTTGGCTCTCTTGTGACATATATGCTTATTATTTATATGCCGCATGTTTCTTTAAGCAGCATGTATATCTTGCTTTTTCTAGCTGGCGTATTTTATTCAGGAAAAATTCTTTCCTTTGCATCAATTTGCGATATTGTTCCTCACTCTGCGAGTGGTGTCGCCATAGGATTCGCAAATATGATTGTAATGCTAAGTGGTGTGATATGCCTCCCTCTTGTAGGCTGGTTATTAGATCAATTTTGGCAAGGAACAATAACGAATGGGCTACCTGATTATACTTTAGGTGAATGGCGTTTTGCTTTAATGCCAATTCCTCTTAGCGTATTTATTGCACTTTTACTCATTAAGTTTATTCCTGAAACTTTCCCAGAAGCCTTAAAAAAACCCCTTACTTCAGAATCAATTTAATAATGTTTTTTCGTGTATACTTGAACCCTCTTATTTTCTTTGTTAGAAAGTTGTCATGTATTTTATAAAAAATCCTTCCTTAGCACGTTATATTCCCTGGGCGATTTGGTTGTGTGGGGGAGTATTTTATTGTTATCAATTTGTTTTAAGAGTATCCCCAAGTGTTATGACAAAGGACTTGATGGTTGCTTTTCAAGTTAATAGTTATGTTTTAGGAATATTAAGTGCTTTCTATTATTATGCATATGATGCTTTACAAATTCCTTTAGGGTTTATCATGGATCGTTTTGGTCCGCGACGGGTTCTAACGTTTTCAACCTTGCTTTGTGTAATTGGAACTTTCTTATTTGCAACAGCGGATGCTCTTCCTCTTGCTTCTACAGGAAGATTACTTATGGGAGCAGGTTCAGCTTGCGCATTTATTGGAACATTAAAGCTAGCGACGTTATGGTTTCCCCCTCAAAAAGTAGGGAAAGTAATTGGCTTCACTATGGTTTTAGGGACGATCGGAGCAACCTCTGGAGGAGCTCCTTTAGCCTTTTTACTTGAACATATAGGATGGCGATCTTCACTTTTAATTATGAGTGGATTAGGCCTTATATTAGCCTCAGCGATGTGGTTTATTATTTGTGATAAAAATACTTCCACCGTAAACGAAATCTCTTTTCCTTCAGCTCGTGAATTAGGAAAAAATTTAGTTCAACTTTTAAAAACTCCGCAATTTTGGTTTATTGCGGTTTACAGTTCATTCATGTATGTCCCTCTTGCTGCTTTTGCAGATCTATGGGGCGTACCCTACCTTAGCACAGTCTACCATATAGAACGCAAAATAGCTGCAAGTGCTATTGCAATGATCTTTTTTGGAATGGCAATTGCAAGCCCTATTACGACCTATCTATCAGATTATTTTCAAACACGTCGTAAACCGATGATACTTGGCGCATCATTTTCTTTAGTTTTTTATATTATTATCGTTTTCATTCCAATTCCTTTGCCCTTTATGTATATTCTTCTCTTTCTAACCGGTGCTTCGTTTACAGGACAATTATTAGGGTTTGCAGCAATTTGTGAAATTATTCCTAGTTCAATGAGTGGCCTCACGCTTGGACTTACAAATATGGTCGTCATGTTAAGCGGCGTTATATTCCAACCTTTTGTGGGGTGGATATTAGATAAATCTTGGAATGGTAAAATTGTACAAGGTATTCCCTTTTACACATTAGCTAATTGGAAATTAGCTTTACTTTCTATCCCAGTATGTCTTGTAATAGCTTTATTACTAACTTTGTTTATGCATGAAACATTCGGAAAGAATTCAACCAAGGATATTGGATAAAAAAGAGTTTATAATGTTAACATCTTCTTCGCCTATTCTTGTTACTGGTGTGGCTGGCTTTATTGGATATAGCTTAGCGTCACATCTTCTTAAAAATGGCTATTTAATCATTGGAATTGATAACTTAAATGATTACTATGACGTTACCCTTAAGCATGCACGCCTAGAAAATCTAAAGTCCTTTTCCAATTTTAAATTTTATCAAGCAAATATCGCTGAGCGCTCTCAAATGCAACAAATTTGGGAATTGCATCCTGAAATCATGCATATTGTAAATTTAGCGGCTCAAGCTGGTGTACGTTATTCTCTTATCAATCCTTTTGCTTACATAGAAGCAAACATCATGGGTCACATAGTGATGTTAGAATTAGCCCGCCATCGTAAAGGGTTTAAACATTTTATTTATGCCAGTTCATCTTCTGTTTATGGTGGAAATACAAAACTACCATTTTCCGTCGAGGATCGATGTGAAACGCCTGTTTCTCTTTACGCTGCCACAAAAAAAGCAGATGAACTAATGACTCAATCGTATGCCCATCTTTATCGAATTCCTTCTACTGGCCTTCGTTTTTTTACCGTTTATGGACCCTGGGGACGTCCAGATATGGCTGTTTTCTTATTTACCAAAGCGATTGTTAATGATCAACCAATCCAAGTTTTTAACTACGGTGAGATGAAGCGCGATTTTACTTATATTGATGATATCGTAAAAGGTATTGTAGGCGCATTAAATTCCCCACCATCAAAT
The DNA here is from genome assembly GCA_001898725.1 of Caedibacter sp. 37-49. Classification (GTDB taxonomy): domain Bacteria; phylum Pseudomonadota; class Alphaproteobacteria; order Caedimonadales; family Caedimonadaceae; genus Paracaedimonas. Next base: position 77,490 of record MKUV01000018.1, on the reverse strand, counting down.
GAGACTGCTTTACCACCGCACAAAGTATACAACCTTGGAAATAACATAAGTGAAAAACTTCTTAATTTTATTCATTATATCGAAGATTCTCTTGGGAAAAAGGCAATCTTAAAGATGCTTCCCTTACAAGCTGGTGATGTTCAAGAAAGTTTAGCCGACATTACTGCCTCAGAACGAGACTTAAATTATTCTCCTACCACCCCTATCTCAGAAGGTATTCCAAAATTTATTAAGTGGTATAAAGAATATTACAAAATTTAACATATTTTGGAAATATCCGTTTTTTATCGTCTAAAAGACGAAATATTTCTGTTAAGCATCGATATAACGGCTTGCCCATGCATTAATAAGGTTTGCAATATACAAAGCGTCTTTTGGATCGGTTAATAAGTGATCCATTCTTTCAAGGCTAATAAAACTTTTCGGATGAGAAGCTGACGAAAATATTTGGCTTGCATTCCGAATATGAACCACTGGATCTTTTGGCGCGTGCATCACAAGCAAGGCCGCTTTAAGTGAAGCAAGAATCTGTTCCATATTATAATGCTCCAGTACTTCAAAGAAATGCTTTTGAATTCTAAATTGTCTACCTTCAATTTGAACTGCTGCTTCTCCATGTATGAATACCTCATCCTTTACAGAAGCTACTCTCTTTGCTACATGGGCAGGATCATAAGGAGAATTCAAAGTAACCACGGCACGCATTTCTTCTAGTTGCGTCGCTGCCACTAAAGAAGCAGTTCCTCCTAAAGAATGACCGATAAGTAAAGTAGCAGGCTTATATTGATACTTAAGATATTGAGCAGCCGCAATAATATCTTGGACATTCGTTGTAAAGTTGGTCCCAGCAAAATCTCCCTGGCTTTCACCTAATCCTGTCAAATCAAATCGTAATGTTGCAATTCCTTGCTGGGCAAGTTCTGTACTAATTCGCCTACTCGAATGATGATCTTTTGAACATGTAAAACAATGAACATAAATAGCATAAGCTCTTGGCTCAGCTTGGGACAATACCAAGTGCCCTGAAAGTTCATTTAAACTCCCAGGAAAGTACAATTTTTTGATGACAATTTCTTTATTCATGAAGGTTTTATTTATTAATTTTTATACTTATTTTATATTCCTTTTCTATAGAAAGGTTGAGAATCTACTTGCGTACTAAAAGATGCATTCTTCAAAAATAATAAAATAAGCAAAGGAAAGCATAAGACAGCACTTAAAGTATAAAAATCATACCAATTAAGATGATCTGCAAGCCATCCCGAGATAGAAGAGAAAGTAACACGTGCAAGGGAGCCTATAGAGGATAAAAGAGCGTAATGTGTCGCTGTATGTGGCATACGACATAAAGAAGAGAGATACATAATAAAAGCTGCTGTCCCCATACCGCAAGCAAAGTTTTCAATCCCGATTGTTGCAAATAACATTAAGATATTGTGACCCGCATACACCTGGGCAATAAACATAAAACAAGAAAGAAGTTGTAAACAACCACAAATAAAAAGATTTTCTATCAAAGGTTTGCGCGTTAAAAGAATTCCTCCCATCAACCCACCACACATCATTGCCCCTATCCCAAAAAATTTTGCAACGTTTGCTATTTCAAGTTTTGTGAAACCAATCTCAAGTAAGAAAGGCACACTCATGACATTTAAAACCGTGTCAGGGAACTTATAAAAAAGAATGAAAAGAATAATTATTAACCAATCTTCTCGTTTAACAAAAGTTTTCATGGGTGAAAAAACATATGTATGAAACCTCTTTTCAAGCTTTTGAGATAACTGGGGTTTCTGAGCAAGGCTTGAATATCGTGGTTCACGACTTAAAAGTGTTGCAACCATTCCTATGACAACAAAAAATGACATAAAAATATATGTTACAAACCAGCCAAAAAAAGTAGCAATGTAAAGAGCCCCTGCTCCAGAGACCCACATCCCAAGACGATAGCCAAAAACACTTGCACCAGCACCAACACCGGCTTTTTTTCCTTCTAACGCCTCTACACGGTACGCCTCAATCACACTATCTTGCGTTGAGGAAAAGAAGGCAACGAGCGTCGCTGCACCGGCTGTCAACCAGATGTTTTGAGAAGGATCAGCTATTCCCAATAAGATTAATGAGATCATTAAAGCAAATTGTGTGACAAGCATCCATCCTTTTCTCTTACCAAACAAACGACAGAAAAAAGGGAATTTCCAACTATCTATAATAGGAGCCCATAAAAATTTTAAAGTATAAGGAAGCGTTACGAAAACAAATAAACCTATTGTTGTCTTATTAACACCGACTTCTGAAAGACGCACGTGCAAAGTTGCTAAAGTTAATAGAAACGGAAGACCACTTGAAAAACCTAAAAATAAAATACTTAAAATCCGTGGTTCTTTATAAAGAGCTATAGTTTGAATCCAATTTCTCAATGTTTAAAAGACCTCATTTAAGTGGAATTGTAAAAGGAAAATGTATGATGTTATAGTACCTCCTTTTAAAGCCAAAAATCAACGTTTCAAGTTAAAATATGGCTTTTTTTGTTAAAAAATGATCAGAGCAGTAGACTTTTAGGAACAAATAATATTTAATCGACACGCATCCTAATGCCTTTTGAGATAACTTAGCATATTTTTTAAATGATATTTTCTATGAATAAGTACAAAAACCATTCAGAAAAAAAATCCTTCTTCCCAACAATTGTAAAAACTTTCCTGCTTAATAGAATAGAAGAGTTTGTGGGGCTTAGTTTAGTTGCTGTTGGAATATTTATAGGGGGAAGTTTATATAGCTATGATTCACTTGACCCTTCTTGGAATATGGTTGTCGACGGCCCCCTTCAAAATTATGGAGGTTCTATAGGTGCAATTATAGCGGATCTTTTAAAACAAGGTTTTGGAAGTGCAAGCTATCTTATCCCTATCACCTTTTTAGCTTGGGGGGTTTCTTTTTTTAAAAAAGAGAGGGTACAATTCCTAAGTTTACGAATGCTTTCTCTTTTCTTAAGTGTTTTTCTAACTTCTTGTCTATTCTATCAAGCTTTGAGTTCAAAGATTATCTCAACTAACATTGGTGGAGCTCTCGGCATTTTAGGGAATTATCACTTATACACACTAATAACAAAGTTGGGTTTCCCATGGAATGTTACGCTCGCTATTATAGCATGCATGGCCATGGGCTGTTTTATTATTGCTACTGGGCTTCGTTTAGAACAATTGTGGGCATGTATCCGAGGGCTCTACTTAGCATGTGCAACACCAATCTCACTTTTAAAGAAGTTTTATGCTTTCACCTTACAACGTCGCGCACAGTTTTCGAACGAGGATATGCCTAGCTTTTCTCATGAAGAACCACATTTTGAGTCTTTTGTTAAGGAAGCAACACTTTCTGATGAGAATGAACTCCTTTCTCTTTCTAAGAGCCAAAACCTTTCTTCTTCTCCTAAGGAATCTTCTGAAGAATTAAAAGAAACTGCGCCACCCTCGCGCCCTAAAAAGGAACAACCTTTAAACCTTACCCAAAAAGATAGTTATCACCTTCCTTCATTAGATCTCTTGACCGCTGAGCCGATCGCAAACAAAAATAGTAAAATTCCAGACAGCATCCTTCGTCAAAATGCCCAACAACTTATGACGATTCTTGAGGATTTTGGAATTAAAGGTGAAATTACTCAAGTGCGTCCCGGCCCTGTAGTTACGCTTTATGAGTTAATTCCTGCACCAGGGATTAAAGCCTCTCGCGTTATTGGTTTGGCTGATGATATTGCGCGCTCTATGAGTGCACTCTCAACCCGTATTGCTGTTATCCCTGGCCACAATGCAATTGGTATTGAGCTACCCAACAAAGATCGCCAAACAGTCTTTTTGCGCGAGCTTTTCAAAAGCCAAGACTACGAAGCACAAGGTATGAAGCTTGCGATCGCCCTTGGAAAGGATATTAGTGGAGAACCGGTCATAGCAGACCTTGCACGCATGCCTCATCTTTTAGTCGCTGGCACAACAGGATCAGGTAAATCTGTTGGTATTAACGCGATGATTTTATCGCTTCTTTATCGTTTACCTCCTGAGCGTTGTCGCTTTATTATGATTGATCCTAAAATGCTTGAGTTATCTGTTTATGACGGTATTCCCCATCTTTTGACACCTGTTGTCACTGAACCTAAAAAAGCTGTTTTTGCCCTTAAATGGGTTGTTAAAGAAATGGAAGAACGCTATCGTGCAATGTCTAAACTAGGCGTTCGAAATATCGAAGGATGTAATACACGCCTTTCTCAAGCAAAAGCTCAAGGAGAAGTTTTATCTCGCCAAGTCCAGACAGGTTTTGATTCTGAGACCGGACGCCCAGTTTATGAAACTCAGCCGTTGGATATGTCGCCTCTTCCTTATATCGTTGTTTTCGTCGACGAAATGGCCGACCTTATGCTTGTTGCAGGGAAAGAGATCGAAGCGGCAGTCCAACGCTTAGCACAAATGGCACGCGCCGCTGGTATTCACATTATTATGGCAACACAGCGACCTTCAGTGGACGTTATCACTGGAACAATCAAAGCAAACTTCCCAACCCGCATTAGCTTCCAAGTCACTTCTCGCTTCGATAGTCGTACGATTTTAGGAGAACAAGGAGCTGAGCAATTACTTGGTCGTGGAGATATGCTTTTCATGGAGCCAGGCGGCAAGATCCAACGTGTCCATGGTCCTTTTGTAGGAGACAGTGAAGTTGAGCAAGTTGTTCGTTTCCTCAAAGCACAAGGCACTCCAGAATACATTGATACAATTACTGAAGAACACAACGATGCTCCTTTGGGTTCTTTTGGTGGTGAAGATGAAGGTGGGGATCAACTTTATCATCAAGCCATTGAACTTGTCCGTCGTGAACGCAAAGCTTCAACAAGCTTTATTCAGCGCCATCTCCAAATCGGTTATAACCGTGCTGCACGGATTATGGAACAAATGGAAAACGAAGGGATTGTAAGCGCTGCAAACCATGTTGGTAAGCGAGAAGTTCTTATTCCTATTGCCTCTTAATAATGAAGGAAAGATCATGAAAAACCTCTTTAAAATCTCTTGTGCTTTAATATTTAGCTTAGTTGCTTTCAATTCTAATACGCATGCAACGCCTTCTCAGAAAACATTAAAAATGTTAGAGGATTATCTTAACAAGGCGCACACACTCACTGCTGATTTCGAACAAATTGATAATAACGGCAAGCTTTCTCATGGAAAATTTTATCTGTCACGACCTGGGAAATTGCGCTTACAATATACTGATCCTAATCCCTTGTTAATCGTTGCCGATGGTGAATTTCTTATCCATCATGATCCAAGTACAAAAGAAATTACAACCATGGCGATTTCTGAAACGCCAGCAGAATTTATTCTTCGTCACACGATTAATTTTAAAGAAGACATTAAGGTCATTAAATTCCAAGAAGAGCAAAATTTTTATAAAGTAACACTTGCAAAAACAGCAACCGCAGAAGCTGGCACCTTAATGCTTAAATTCTCTAAGGCACCTCTTCAGCTTATCCAATGGATTGTGATTGACGCTCAAGGTCTTGATACAACTGTCAACCTTACGAATTTAAAAACAAATGCCATCCTTAATGAGAAACTTTTTATTTTTAAAGAAGTATCTAATTTTTAAAAAATATTAACCTATTAAAGAGAGTTTACAATTTTTTAACTCCTCCCTGTTTAAGATCAATTTACAGGGGGAGAAAAAAATGATTATTGAGAAAAATACTTTCAAAACTGCACCACAGCTTGCAGCAACGAATTCGAGAGCAACACTTGATCTTCTTAAGTTAAAACTATTGGCATTAAGCTTAGCGCAACAACAGACGCCTTCTAAAGGAAGCCGCCTCTTCAAGTCATTTATGCGCAATCCTTTGGATTAGGCTTTTTAAAGCATCAGTGATCTAACAAGTGGTGCCTGTAAATCACCTAAATCAATGATGATTCCAAGCTCTGTATTATTAGGCTTATATGAACCAATCCTGGTGTCTTTTTGAGATTTTTGTTCAAAGATATCTGTGAATAAAGCCTGATATGCTGACTCAATAAGGTGCATAACACGCGTCTCATTCTTTTCAACTTGGTCAACATCTTGAATTGGTTGAAAAGAAATTTTTATTCTTTGTTGCGGCTGCCAGGACATTGCTTGTAGATGAGCGTAAAAATGTAAAACCCTCTCTTTATCGTTACAGTCTCTCTTAAGTCGTTCTTTCTCTTCTTGTTTTTTTTCAATTTGTGACATATGTTCTATAACTCTAGAAACATTTTCTAAAAGATTACCAATTAAGTTAAGCTCTTGCTTTTTTCCAGTATCGTTTTCTTTTCTTTCTCTCATCTCTAACTCTTGCTTCAGTTTTTTTGCTACTTTATTCATTCTGTTCAAAGGAGATGTTGCTTCATCATCTCCAGCCTCCTGTGCTAATGGGAAAACTTCATCACCATCGAAGTATCTGCTCAAGGTATCAACTATTAATAATTGTTCTCTCTCAAGATCTGCACTATTATTTACTTCGCTGTTAAGGCTTGTTTGTAGCGTTTCAAGTTCGTTAGAAGAAGTTTTACTAGCTAGTACCAATAATGTACCTACAGCAGTACCTTGAAGGTCACGAAAAGTTTTTATCTGCCCTCTCTGCGCAGTCAGTTCTTTTTCAACTTCAGAAATTTTTTTTTGGTAATCAGTGAGTTCTTCTTTATAAGCCTTAAATCTTGCCTCAATTCGTCTTTTTACTTCTCCATCTGCATGAGGAGCTATAGCTGGCGACGCAAGATGCTGGCCACTTAAATCTATAGAAGTTATTTTTGATTTAAAAGAGATAACCCACCGATCTCCTCCAAATATGATCGGCACTGAACCTAATAAAATGTTGTTTATGAGCGGATCCATATTTAGCGCTTCAAGTAAAAGAGAATGTACATTAGGTGAGAGCCCTAAAATAAAAACGTGAGAACTAAAATTCTGGTACGATTGAATAATAAATTTTTTTGTTTTTTTAACAAAAGGTTCTTTTTCAATACTATATTTTTTCGTATCATTTAATTTTTGCGACTTTTCAAAACGCACCCATTCTTCTTCAGGAACCATTTCAAAGACGTTTCCTTCTTTTTGAACTAAGTAACAAGGTGCTTTAGCAAGCTGCTCTCCTCCATATAAACGCACAAGTTCACGTTGTATTTTTTTATCTATTTGTTCGATTTCCAAATCTGAAGTTAAAGGATGTAATCTTGAATTAGAAAGCTCAGCTAATTTTGGATGTCTTTGACTAAAGGAATAAAAGGATAGTTGGATAAGATTACTATCTAATAGGTCATTATCAAGTAATTGCACTCTACGGTGCATTTCTTGATATTCTCCTAATAATCCCCCTATTTGCGTTGAACTTCTAGATTGGTATGGCTCATACTTTTTACCTTGAAATTGATGTAATAATGTGAAAAGTATTCTTTCTAATAGTTCATTTCTTTGAATTTGATCATGTTCAGTTAAGTTTGATTGAGTATCAACTTCATAGAGTTTATCTTCAGATTCTGTAACTTTAGGAATTGATGATTTTAATCGGCGTTTTTTTGGAATTTCGGCCTTTAATATTAGCTTTAGTTTTTCTCGAAAATCTTTTGGGGTTATCATTATAGGTTTATTGTCCGAAGTTTCTGCTTTACTTATACTTTCTAGTTTGTTACCATTATCTACTGGCATAGAAGTAAAATTTACAGAACTTTTAAAGCTAACTTCATTGCTTAAAGGGCTACTTACCCTTAAAATTCTCTTTTTAAAGAGATCTAGCTTTTTATGATATTCTCTAGAAAGCCTTAGTTCCTCATCTTGAAATTTTGGTAAACAACAAAACTCAAAGCATTCATAATACTTTCTGAGTTCTTCGCCTGAAAAATAATAATTCTGCCACCATTCCCAATATCCAAATAGATTAAATGAGGATCTACCTTGGTTTGTCGTTTTTAATTGCTGGTATCTTTCTAAAACTTTTTCTTTTGTTCTAAAATTGACATTTAAACTTATCATTAAATTGTGAAGTTTGAGTATAAGAACTTTTAATTCAAGAATATTTGCTCTCAACCAAATCTCTTTTTTTTCGTCATCATCTTCATGAGATCGATCAATTTCTCCAGCTTCAAGTAATCGAGCAGAACGTTGATAAGGATCTTGCTTTGGGATCTTGTTTTGTACAGCAGCAAATTTATACGATTTACTTTCTTCCCCTTCACGACAACGCCTCTTAATCTCTTCCAAATCATAAATTGTGTTGTTGTTTTGTAATTGAGAAATGTCAGGAAAAGTTTTTAAGTTGAACCATTCAAAGCTCTTCTCCGTTATAAGAGTGACGCTATGAATTTTTGGTATCCCTACAAGCATAAGTGAAGAAGAACTTTTTTTTGAGGAAGAGGTTTCTTCTTTTAAGTCTGGATCACTGGCGATTACTACCTTAGAAATAATAACTTGTAGTAAAATAAGGAATAACCTATTTAGCACGTGCTTCTTCATTTTTCCTCCCCAAAAAAAAGTGTCATATAAAAAAGTCGTTAAAATTTATGACAGAAACTGCTGTTAAGGCAAGTGCTTCTTTTCTACTTCGGATTTTATCTTTTTATTTTTGGGATGCTTCCTCTGCGCGTTTATTCCAATTTTTAAGGAAATAAGCAGCAATTTCTGGATCCTGAATTTTAAGTAAATTCTCGGCATTGCGATGTTCAGCAGCATTTGTCCAATTATAGGAACCGGTGAGAATAATTTGATCATCAATAATCATGATCTTGTTATGTGCAATTCCTGGGACCCGATCGATTAAAACAGGAACATTAGAATTTTTTAGTTTCGGGATTTGAGAATATTTGGCCGTTAACTGACTTCGATCTGCAAGGATACGAACATCAACACCCCGTTCTTGAGCTCTTAAAATCGCTTTCGCAATTTCTTTCGATGTAAAAGAATACGTCTGCATTTTAATTGAGAATTCTGCTTGGTCAATCGCCTGAATAATTAAATTTTGACATTGACCATGAGGCGTAAAACAAACTGTTAGCTTGTCTTCGAGTGCAAGTGGTCCATAAGGTTTTACGTTTAGATAATGAGAGCTTATATAACCCAGGAAAAGACCTACGATCCCTATGCTTGTAATGACCAGCAGAGGAGATTTGCGAATGAATTGCTTAAACGACTTTGCCTGCCGTGTCATTGGATCCCCTATTTCTTAAGATCATTTTATATCACATTAAATTTTCTTTTACCAAAGAAGGTTGGTAAAGATTCAAAAATGTAGTTCTTCTGCCGTAATACCTTAGAATTTTAGACGAATTGATTGATGGAAATTTATAAAATTTTTATAAAAAATGGTCGGGGCGGAGGGATTTGAACCCCCGGCATCCTGCTCCCAAAGCAGGCGCGCTACCAGGCTGCGCTACGCCCCGAATTGCTCTTTATTACACGATTTAACCCAAAACAGCAATGAAAAATCGCAAGTTTTAATATCTCTTTTTTTCATTTCTATTTGACAAAAATTTAAAAATCTTTATAGGGTGAAGCGATTACAAATCCTTATGAATTAACAAGAAACAAATAGATGTTAAAAAATTTTAGATATTTTATACTTTTATTTTTCTTTTCCACTTCTTTCAGTTATGCGAGTGCTAAATTTGATGAGCCAACCCTTAGCCCTCGTAGTCTAAAATTAAGACGTCCCCAAAATGCCTTAGGTTTAACTCTTGAATTAACTGCTTCGCTTGTTTTAAGTGGTGAGAATGGGTCCGCTACAGAAATTCCAAATCATGGAACCTATAAATTATTTAATCCAAAAACCGATATAAACATTCTTACACACTTTTTAATGACAACAGCAGATCAAGATATTGTTATTGTTCAAAAGGAAAATGAGGCAGATAGAATCACCTTAGAAATTTACAAGTGGGATTCCGAACAAAACGAGAATATCGATCATTTTACATTTACAATATGCAAAGTTCTAAATATAAAACTTGGGAAAAAAATTAAATAAAGGTGTGTATTTTTAGATCTCATTACAATTCAAATTAATTTAAACTTTCCGTTAATCAAAGAGTTCTATGCTGAAAGAATAATACTTGGAGGTAGACTCTTCTTGATGAAAGCTTTAATTTCAATATTGTTCTTAATACTTCCTCTAATAGGATGCTCTCTCTCCCAAGAACAAACTTGTCCTGAAAATTGCATTAAAACGCCTCAAACACCTCTCCCAGCTAATGTCTTATATGAAGCTTATAGTGGATCCGTTATTGCTTGCACGCTGTCCATGCGAGAACGACTTATTGCAGCTTATAATGCACAACGTGCTCTAAAAGATGGTCAAATTAATCTTCCTTATTACTGGGAAAGCACGCTATGGCCTTTTAGCGGAACGTTCGAAATTACGGCTTTCCAACAAGAAACAAATACAAGCTGCGTAAAATACCAGCAAAAGATTGATATTGATGGCGCCATCTTAACGGCTAACGGCCTTGCATGCCAAGATACCTACAATGTATGGCGGATTGTTAATGAAATTCCCGAAACTAATGCTTGGATTGATACAGATCCACATAGTGGCTTCAAAGCTTCTCCTGACTTAAAATTAAGACTCTCAAGATTTATTGAGTAGATTTTTTCAAAGTTTCCATATCACTTGCTTTGCAGGCTTCACAAATCGCTTTATAAGCTAGCATTGAACCTTTCAATGAATAGGTATCTGTTGTCTTTGTGCCTTTAGAAGAAGTCCCTTCAACAATTAAAGTTTCGCCAACTTTTGTTAGACGCTTCGTAATCTCTTGATCATCACCATCAGACATCGCCCATGCTGTTTCATTGTCAGTGAAAAGATCATATTCTTTTTTATGTTTTCCTGTTTGTATTGAGAGAAGGACTTTAGAATTTTTTGGAAACTTATAGCCTGCATGGAAACTGACAACATTAAAGCTTTTAGAGGCAGGCCGATGCGTAATCATCGCATAAACTTTACCGCGTTTTTTAAAATCACCTTCTTGCTTTTTAGGAAGGCTCACCATATAGCAAATTTTTTTCTTTTTCTCAGAAGTTGCATAGGCTTTCCAATCTCCAAACGAACCTATTTCTTCAACGTTGTTCGTCTTTTTTTCTGCGTGAAGGATTGAGTGATTAAAACATAGAGTGAAGATTGAAAGCCAAACGTACGGGTGTTTCACGGGAATACCTCTTATGATTACATAATAACTTTAAAATGCGTAAAAATAATAAGGATTGCAAGTATGACTTTACACAAACTGCGAGATTGTCATTCGTACAACTTCAATTCCATCTTTTGAAAGAGAGCTCGTCGTTAGTACGTCTGGAAACGCTGCGGCATGTTTGGCAGCTTCTTGAAAAGTAAGATTTAAAATTTTCGCAACCTCAGAAGGTTTTATTTTATCACATTTTGTGAGAATTAATTGATATGAAACAGCTGCTTCATCAAGCATTTCCATAATTTCTAAATCATTTGGTTTGAGACCGTGACGACTGTCAATAAGCAAGAATACACGCTTTAAACTCGCGCGCCCCTTTAAATAAAGGCGTATTAGTTTGTTCCAAGCTTTAATCTTACTTTTACTCTCCCGGGCATAACCATAACCAGGCAGATCCACAAAAATAAGAGACTTAGCGACATTAAAAAAATTAATCTCTTGAGTACGTCCCGGTGTATTTGATGTACGTGCTACATCACGGCGCCCAAGAACAGCATTAATAAGGCTTGACTTACCAACATTTGAACGCCCTGCAAAAGCAATCTCAGGAAGTGTAAGTGGGGGTAAATCTTCTACCCGATTAACGCCGCGCATAAAAAGCACTTCTGAACCAAACAGTTTAGAAAGAGATTTTGCGTCTTTTCCTGATATGTCTTGCATTGAAATCTATTCTCATTTTTTCTTTACGATCGCTTTCTTCTGTTGATCTTTGTTGTGCAAAGACATCATGGCCCATTGTTGCAAAATTGTTAATAAATTGCTCCATGTCCAATAAATGACTAAGCCTGCAGGGAATTGAGCAAACATAACTGTAAACATCACAGGCATAATCATAAAAATCTTTGCTTGCGCAGGATCTGAAGGTGGGGGATTTAACTTCTGTTGAACAAACATAGAAAGCCCCATCAATAATGGCCAAATACCAATCATTAAATAAGTTGGGGGCGTCCATGGAAGCAAGCCAAAGAGATTAAAAAGGCTTGTAGGATCGGGCGCAGAAAGATCATGAATCCAACCATAAAAAGGCGCCTGTCGCATTTCTATGCTCACAAAAAGAACTTTATAAAGTGCAAAGAAAACAGGAATTTGCACAACCATCGGTAAGCATCCTGCCATAGGATTTATTTTTTCTTTCTTATAAAGTGCCATCATTTCCTGATTCATGCGCAGCTTATCTTCGCCATATCTTTCGCGAAGGCGCGTAATTTGAGGCGTTAACCGCTTCATTTGTGCCATTGATCGATACGACTTATTGGCTAAAGGAAACATCAATAATTTTAGCAAAACAGTTAACAACATAATTGCAAGGCCAAAATTTCCTAGCCATTCATGCGCAAGCGTTAGAATATGGAAAATGGGTTTTGTTAAGAAGTAAAACCATCCGAAATCAACTGCTAAGTCAAAATGTTTAACATTTAATTTAGCTTCATAACTATCTAAAAGGTTTAAGATTTTAGCCCCCGCAAAGAAAGAACTCTTGGTTTCTTGAACACCTCCAGCTTGTAGAACGGGTGTTGTCATCAAATAATCAACTTGGAAGCGTTCTTGGGAAGGAGATCCGACCTGGCGAAAACTTGCTTTAACCTCTTGCGTCTGATCAGGAATAAAAGCCGTTAGCCAATACTTGTCCGTTACCCCAAGCCACCCTCCTTGGCTTATTTGACTCTGGTCTCCTTTTTGTAAATCTTTATAATTAATTTCTTGAAGTTTATTATTTAAATATCCTAATGGTCCCTCATGAAGAATCATAAACCCGGATGTTTGGGGCATACCGTGACGTGAAATAAGCCCATAAGGTTGGAGCGTTATTGATTCTTTCATTTGATTGAAAACACGTTGAGTCACAGAGAAAAGGTAATTTTCATCGACAGCTATTTCTACCTCAAATCGAAGATCTTCTCCATTATCCCAAAAAAGCTTAACAGGATTTTTAGGCGTTAAAACAGTTTGATCTGCTGTCCATACAGTATCAGCATCAGGAAGCTTCACTGTTTTTTTATCACTCACCCACCCAAATTCTCCATAGTAAGGTGTTTTTGAAGATAATGGGTTTAGGAACGTAATTTGTTCACTTTTAGGATCAGGAGCTTCACGATAATTCTTTAAAATGATATCATCAATTTTGAGTCCTTGAAGATTGAGTGATCCTTTTAATGTGGAGGTCTCAATTAAAACACGTTTACTTTGTTTCAAAGCTTCTTCGCGTTCAACAGGTTTAACAGGTTCAGCATTTGGAATGCTCGCCTGTGAGGCCACAGTCGTTGCTTGTGTTTGCTGACGCTCGGCTTGGCGAGGTTTCTCAAAAAAATAACTCCACCCCAACAAGACTGCGGTTGTGATAATTACCATAAAATAAAGATTACGTTTATCGTTATTGTCCATTTTTACTCCTTTAGCCTTTTTCGTGGCAGGGGATCTAAACCTGCTTCCCCCCATGGGTGACAGCGTAAAAGTCTTTTTACCGTTAAAATTAATCCCTGTAAAATGCCATATTCTTGAAACGCAAGATAGGCATATTCTGAGCACGTTGGAAGAAAACGGCAGCGGCTTGGCATAAAGGGTGAAATTCCAACCCTATAAAGCCAGATTAAACCTAAAAAAAACCTTACGATTATTGATTTTAACATACAGGTGTTATACCAGAGTCTTTCAAGAATGGAATTAAATTCTTTCAGAACAAGAATTTAATATCTGCGAACGAATCCACTTAATAGTCGTCATTATAGAAGAACTAAATTTAACGACGACTACCGTATTTATTACGTCTTTAAATTAAATCCATTTTACCAAAAAATAATAATTACTAATCATAAGAGATTAGCATGATTCTACTAACAATGGAGATTAAGATGACTACTTCCTCTTCTAAAACATTCAAGAAAATTTCCTACTTAAGTTTAACTTTGATTTCTCTAGTGCTTTCTCCCAAAAGTTTTGAAGGAGAAAACTTTGAAAAAGAAAGTGCTGACGAAGAAAGTTTTAATGAGGAAGGTTTTGACGAACGTGAAAATATCAAGCCCTTTATAAAATTAGCTGTCGCCAAGAAAGTTGATCTTTAATTTCTATGTTAGAATCCTAAAATACATTCGATTAAGATAATGACGTTAAAAGAAGCTTGGAAATTCAAGCTTCTTTTTTTACTTCAAACTGATAAACAAATGAAAGTTTGCTTCTTCATCTCGAGAGAAATGAGGAATCTCCAGAAAGCGGTTCTTCAACTAATTTTATTATCTTATTCGGATCATCGAAAGTCATCAAGGGAATCTGCGCATTGATTTTGTCCACCATAAAACCTGAACAAGATTTTATAAGCGCTTTGATATCCTCCCAATGTTCATTTTCCATACCAATACAAATTGCTTTAGCTCGCGTCATAACAGGTTGGTATATTGCAGGCAATCTATTTATTACCCAATCTGCTGCTGCAGGTTTAGATCTTATTGCATTCGTTTCTAAAGTACTCCAGATTCGCGCATAAGTAAGCAAAACATTTCGCGTATCATACTCAAGATCTGCGGCAAGCCTATTTAAATCATGAAGCATCGCTTTCATAAAATCGTGATATGGTACAGGCGCCAATAGCAGCTTACATTCTACACCCCATAAAGTCTGGCTCTTCAGTAAAACTTGAGTAACAATCAACGCAAGATCAGGCATTTCATAAGTTAACCAGGGTTCGATAATGTCCTTTTCAAAGGATGTACGCAACCACTCACCATATTGAAAATCAAAGTGTGGGGGATATTGCCAAGGATTAATCGCTGTTTTCTCAACAAGAGTCATTTCAATAGGCAATTTTGAACTTTTCATGTAAATACCTGAGATTTTCAGAAGATTAGCAACTAATCTCGTTTTTTCCTCATAAGTTGTTGCACGATGGGTAATAACAAATAAATCAATGTCACTATATTTTTGTAATCCTCCTACAAGAGAAGAACCGTAAAGATAGACTCCTAAAAGATCTGGACCTAAAATCACTTTCAATAATTCTAGACTGCTTTTAAGTTGTTGTAGGATTTCACGGTTAAAGATATAGGCCATAGATTTCCATTAGTTCGTTAGTGATATGACGTGAATTCCAAGGAGATCTTCTAAGTCGCTTAAGATAAGTGGCGTGCTAAGAAAACGCTATCATTAAAAATAAACTGATTAAAAAAGGAAAACCCAGACCTAAAGGTCTGGGGATCCATGCTGAAAGACTAGTGTTAGTAAAACATCAAAACCTTAATTTTTTATTAAAGTTATTCTTAAAATAAAAATTATTTTGCTTTTTTATCTCTCATTTAGACAGCGTGAATAACATTCGTGACAACTCCCCAAATCATGAAATCCATTTCTTCGGTAATTTCAAGTGCTGGATAATTTGGATTTTCAGGCATTAAGAAAACTTTATTATTTTCTTTAAATAAACGTTTAACCGTAAGTTCGCCATTCACAACTGCAATCACGACACGTCCTTGCGCTGGCCGAATTGAGCGATCAACAATCAGAAGATCTTCTGGATTAATTCCTGCATTAATCATCGAATCTCCATTAACGCGCACAAAAAATGTGCTTTGAGGATTTTTCAATAGATGTTCATTCAGATCCAACTGACCATCACTAAAATCTTCTGCAGGGGATGGTGCTCCGGCTGCGACGCGCGCATCAAAGAGTGTTAAAGGTTGTGAACTTGGTGACAACGCATTCCAGTAAACAGCACTTGCCTTTGTTCCACCGGGTTCAGGCTTTAATTTTTTGGGAAATTTCAGCAACATATCTTTAATTTCTCCAATTCTACTAATAGGAACACGCATTACTTGCGTGGGTTCACCAAATTTTCCAGAACCCTTTTTTCGTCCTGCGCCTTTTCGAGCACCCCCATGTGAATTTTTTTTAATTTTTTCAATCATTTTTCTATACTCCTCTATTTGAATTATGTTACCAAACGTTACGATTGTCAAGCACAATTATGCTAATTTTTCAAAAAAATGTAATATCCTTAATTCGTTAAGCTGTCTTCTGTTGGAAAATAATGTACAGGATAACCCTCATGAGCTTTAGACATGAACTGTTTCCAAATCTTTGCCGGCAATCTTCCGCCCGTCACCTTCTTCATTGATTTATTATCATCATTTCCCATCCACACGCCCGTTACAAGATCAGGCGTAAATCCAACTGCCCAAGCATCTCGATACTTTTGGCTTGTTCCTGTCTTGCCCGCACAAGGACGCCCGATATTAGCGCCTTTACCGGTACCATATGAAAATGCAGCTTCCATAAGTTTTAAGCCATCTTTGACTGTCTGAGGTTGTAAAATGCGTCCAGCCCCCTGGCTTTTTCTTTTATAGAGCAACTCCCCCTGGCCATTTCTAACTTCAATAATTCCATAAGGCCATACGCCAAACCCATGATTAGCAATTGTTGCATAAGCTGCGGATAATTCAAGAAGCGTGGCTTCGCCTGACCCTAAAACAATTGTTAAATCTTTAGGCATTGGACTTGTTAGCCCCAAACGACGTGCCATTTTTGTGACTGTTGGCAAGCCTAACCGATAAGCTAAACGAACAGGCATAGCATTTACAGAATACGCAAAGCCATCTTTTAAGGAGACTTCACCTCGGCTTTGCCACGTATAGTTTTTCGGTTTCCATTTGCCAATCTGCATGGGCACATCGCTTACCATCGTTTCAGGCGTATACTCATGTTCAAGCGCTGCCATAAAAACAAAGAACTTAAATGAAGAACCTGTCTGGCGCTTCGCTTGTGTCGCGCGATTAAATTGGCTTTGCGTATAATTGACCCCGCCAACCATAGCGCGAACTCCCCCGTCTGGTGTCATTGATACCAAGGATGCTTGACTCGCGTCAAACTTAGGGCCGTCGGTTGTCAGCACATTTACAACACTTTCTTCTGCAAGTTTTTGCAAACGAGAATCCAAGGTTGTTTTTACAACAATATCTTCAGAAGGTTTTCCAATGTATTCATCTAAAGTTTCAAAAATCCAATCCGCAAAATAACGTCCAACCAAGGCTTCATTTTTTGTTTTTACGAGCTGTTCTGGTAAAGTCTGATATTTCTGTACAGTTTGCACGTTCACATAGCCTGCATCAACCATAGCTGAAAGAACAACTTTAGCCCGCGAATGAGCGAGCTCAGGATTGCTAATTGGAGAATATCGTGAAGGAGCTTTCAAAAGTCCAGCGATGACAGCGGCTTGATAAAGAGAAAGCTCTTTAGCAGATTCGCCAAAATAACGCCAAGCGGCGGCATTAATTCCGTAAACTCCAGCGCCTAAGTAAACACGATTTAAATAAATTGAGAGGATTTGTTCCTTTTTAAGATGCGTTTCAAGCCATAAGGCAAGTAAGACTTCTTGCACTTTACGACGAAGAGAACGGTCATTGGGTTCATAAAGCTTTTCTGAAAGAAGAAAATTCTTTGCCAGCTGCTGTGTAATGGTACTGCCTCCTTGAACAACTGATCCTGCACGGAAATTCGTCCAAGCAGCCCGCAAAATACCCCATACGTCCACACCGAAATGCTCATAAAAACGACGATCTTCTGTCGCTAAAATGGCTTGCGGCACATAAGCTGGAAGGTCTTTCACATGCACAAAAGCACCATAAAGATCCCCATAAGTCGCAATTGTTGTTCCATCACGCGCCAACAATGTGACACTTGGCTCTCGTGTTGTTAACTCCAGTCGCTTAATATCAGGAAGGTCATATGCAAACCAGACTAATGCAAATCCCCCTAAAACGATGCCCCAAATGAGAAGTGAAAAAAACCACGCTACAAATTTTGACTTTCCTCCACGAGAAGCTTTGGGTTTTATAGGTTTTTTCTGTTTAGCAGACGTCTGGGGCGCTTTGTTTTTAGGCGCACGATAAGGACGATCTTCTGGGTCAACTTTTAATGTTGCATAGGTTATTTCTTTTCTCGGCATGACTTATATTGCTTACTCTTGTCATTTGAATCCTGTATCTTACACAAGAGTAAAGAGAAATGTCTAGTCTTCATTAAACTTCTTCTAATTCTATCACCCACCCGACTTGGTGACCCCACTCATCCGTTTGAATGGCATGGTGCGTCATCATCATTTCAAGGAGAGGACGATAGCTAATGAAAAGAGGCTTTCCTGTTGGCGGCACCTCTTTAAGCGTTACCTCTACGCCTTGCTCACTTGCAAGTCGGTAAGCTTTTTGGAGTTCATCAAAAATAATAACTGATCCTTCAACTGGCAACCGTGCAAGCTTTATCGTTTGCGTAACACCGTTGCTAATAAACTCTTGACATAACCGTTGAATGCACCCAACACGAACATGTTGACCGCGCCACCATTTTTCAATAGCTGGAATCGTTTTATCTTGCCCTTGAATTTTTGTGTGATACTTGTGATGAGAATCGTTTCCAATAAACATCAACTTTCCTTCCACGGTTCGGCGATATTCACCGTTACGGATAGGCGTCAGTACTTGTTGGCAGCCGCGTGCTGAGAAGGGCGGGAACCCTCCTCCTTCAATCGTAAGTTCAGTTTCCATTCTTCCCTCCTACCACATAACCCACCGCGGCAAAGGATGTGCTCGCGTCAAAGACGAAAGCCGCAGATAAAGTTCAAGAGCTTCTATAACAGCTTGCTCGCTTTCTAAGGCAGTTTCTTCACTTATATCAGAATTTATAGGTAATTCTTTAGTTTCGTTTTTATCAAATGTCATTATGACCTCCTGTTTAAAATTTTCGTTTTTTTATCTTTTTCTCTAGACACAGTTCATCCTTTAGTAAAACCTGAGCCTAAGCTAAAATTGCTCTTTCTAAAAGCTTTCAAATGCTAAAAGTGAAGAGGATAAATAGGAATAAAGTTCTTTTTTAGATAATTTATTTTTTTATTTCTATCTATAAATCAGTATAATAAATTTTTGTTCAAAAATCAAGAAAATTCATTTAAATTGAGAAGAATTTTTATCTTAACATCCCTCTTAATGTTGCCTTGTTTTGCGCGTTCTTGCTGCTTTTTTTGCTTAAGATGAAAGCTATTCTGACGTGCGACTGGCTTGTTTTTTCCCTCCAATACGTCTACCCTTTTTAACATGTGAAGAGTCTTTAGTTTCCTCACTTCCAGATCCGCCTTTGGCGCCGCCACCGTGAATCTTATTTACCGTAGCCCACGCTCTTTTTTTACCTTCTTTTTCAGAAATGCCCTTTTGCTAATATCCTTCCTCAATATGCTCGGGTTCGCGTTTTTGTTTAGCGTTATATTTAGCTTTACTTCCTCGCGCATCCCTCTTAATAGTTGCTGATTAAGTTTAGTGCATAACCACGAGCATCAAAGTAACATTGCTTTAAAACTTCTAATATCTATTTACACCACGAGTTTATTTCAGATCGACAAGACAAGCCCGAGGGTGACAAAATGTGTGACCGAGCATGACGAAGAGAGGCGTTATTTTATTTCTCTTATCGCCAAACTTCATTCACTGTCTTCCAACGCTTCTTGGATCACCGCTTACGCGAGGATGACATCAAATGGTTGCCACACCTACTTTTTCGATACGTTAAAGAGATCGGAATATCCTGCTTCTCCTGTGTCATTCCAACAAGCATTTCCTATCCCTAACCTTTGTCATTCCCGCGAAAGCGGGAATCCATCTACAACAGCGAAGAACTTCTCCAGGTTTACGTCTATCGTTGCCGCTTCTCTCTTCTTCGTGCCTTTCACATACGTTTGGACCTTCTAACACCTATCAACATCACCAGTTTGCCTGAGATCCTCGGAACAAGCCCGAGGATGACGGTGATAGTGGCTTTGACACTATTCTCACTCAACAACACTGTCGCTTCTTCATCATTGCTTGGATCCCCGCTTACGCGAGGATGACATCGGAGGTGTTTCCTGTGTCTAGTGTCACCAATCAACCTTTTCTAGCCCTCGTCACAGCGAGCTTTCTCGTCTCCCAACCTTAGTCGTCCTCAATATTGTGCCTCTTGTCAGCAGGCCTCATCCTTGCCAATGAGCTCCTCTCATGCTCAACGTTTAGTCATCCTAGGCCTTGTGGCTAGGATATCAAGCAACAGAAAGATCTTGCCAATCAACTATCACGACTTCTCGAATATTCCTTAGATCTCGACTTTCGGAATTTCTGGAAATATCTTACATGCTTTACTTTGATCATTATGGCAAAGAAAAATATAGCAAGAAAGAGTCGAAGACGCTTAGAAACTAGCAAGAAGAAGAAGGATAAAACCGAGGTTCCTTTTACGCCACACGTTAATCCTTTAACTCCTTTATAGATTCCTTTTGAAGTTGAGCTTCTTCCTTGTGCACATAGAAAAAGGCTCTCTTCATAAGTCCTCTCCAGACTCTCCTCATCCCTTGAGCAACACCTTTCAGAATTTTCATAATCCTCGCCGTCGCGCGGATAATAAGAAAGAAATGGTTTAATTTCTTGCTCTGGATGATCCTCATTCCTTCGTGTACTTTACACCTACAGTAAGGACCTTTAGGCATCTAAACTTCCTCTAAGATAAAACCAGAGACACGATGAAAGATAAGAAGCTTAAAGCATTTTTATCTTCATCTTCACCTGTGAGCACCTTCGTACTCGACAACGGCTATTCCCGCCTGTATCCCAAGAACCTTAAGCACCCTAAAGACTTTGTTCCGTCACGAATCCCTGTCTTCCAACATTCCTTTGATCCCCACCTCTCGCCTCGGCAAAGCTTTCAGCGTAGCTTGGGTCGCAAGTATGATAACCGACAAGTAAGCATAACGCCACAAAGTGGACTGCTATCTCCTTTCATATCTCTCCTTTTTGCCCTTTTCACCGGGTAAAGAGAGAGCATTCGCTCAAAAAGAGCGTTGAAAGGTTTATCTCGTCTAATAATTTAGGTTTTAATTCCTGCCTTATTATTTTCTTAGATAGTTTTGAGACTTAGTAAAAGGATTATTAAGGTTTTGTAAGAGCCTTAATAAGGACATGTAATCATCTCTGACCATCTACAACCAGACTACTATATTTAGTTCCAAAAATCAAGAAAATTCGACAGGATATTTGAATAATAATTCATTTATAATCAAAATATTATATAGAATTATTTGCGTTAAAATAATGTCTTGAAATGGCAATAAAACTAGAACTCCTAGAACATATCCTTTTTATTTTTGTCTTTGATGAATTTAAAAATTTGACTTTTTGTTCTAAAAGAATATAAAGTATGGTATATCGTTGAAAATAATGTTTGTCACAAAGGATCTCTGTAATGCAATTTAAGTTTTTATTTGCAATAACTTTATTCTTATCACAGGCTTTTTCAACTTGTTGGGGAAGTAACATAATTCCTTCATCACGATCCCTTCCTATAGAAGATGAAGACACAAATTAACGAAGGAAGAGTTTATATCTTTACATATCTTTAGTATAAAGGCGTTCTTAAGATTGATCCTTTCAGATAGCGATATAGAAGATCAAAGAGCAATAGAATTTTTTAAAAATTTAGAGAGACAAAAGTTAAAAGTATTCTTTTATGTAGCAACAAAATTAGTAATTATGGCATCATAAATATTGCTAAAATCATTGCATTCACAATCATGGCTGCCGCAAAAGTTGTTAAAATAGGTCCCTCAGACAACCCTTTTATTGACAGGATCTTGTAAGCAATAATTCGCCTTTGAAACGATTGTATCTTTAACAAGCCGAGGCTTAGGTAAATGCATCACAAGAAAATTAACAAAATATTCTTAATATTTCTTCTCTGCTTGTTTTATTTACTTAGCCTATGGGGGGCCTTTTCTTGCGGAAAATTGGTCACAGAAATATCTATAATGCATAGCAAACATCTTAGTGACGTTTAATATTAACTTTATTTTGAAAAGATCACTTATTAAGTAGAAACTGATTTTCTAGTGTGGCTAAACGCATCTCTTTAATACGATCAAATTGATAAATAGAATAAATAATAAAGGGGTCTTGATTCAAAAGATTCAAAACTTCTTGTTGTGATGTAGTTGAGAAAAGAAAAAGTGCAGATCCATCTTTACAAGGTCCACAAAAAAGAATTTTCTTCTCGTGATATAAAGTTTTTAAGTGAACACCATGGGTTTTTAGGAGCTCTGATGTACAGAGCTCCGCTTGAAAACCTTTTAACTCAATTAAATAAGTCATGTTTAAGTCGTTGTGACTTAAGCAGCATCCTCGCCTGAATTATTACTATCCTCAAAAGAACTTGCTGCCATGGCTTGGCTGACTTGGCCTGCATTCTCACGAATTGCTTTTTCAATTGTTGTTATTGTTTCAGGATTTTCACGTAAGAATTGTTTCACCGCTTCACGCCCTTGGCCAATACGTTGACCTTGGAAAGCGTACCAAGCACCAGACTTTTCAATGATGTCTGCTTTCACGCCAAGATCAATAAGCTCGCCAACCTTTGAAATGCCTTCACCATACATAATATCAAATTCGACCACTTTAAAAGGCGGTGCCACTTTGTTTTTAACAACTTTAACACGTGTCTGGTTCCCAACGACATCCTCACGATTCTTAATGGAACCAATACGGCGGATATCAAGACGGACTGACGCATAAAACTTAAGCGCATTTCCGCCCGTTGTTGTCTCAGGATTTCCAAACATCACACCAATCTTTTGACGAATTTGGTTAATAAAGATCACGATACACCCTGAACGTGAAATAGATCCTGTTAACTTACGCAAAGCTTGGCTCATCAAACGTGCTTGGAGCCCCATATGCGAATCACCCATTTCACCTTCAAGCTCAGCTTTCGGCACAAGCGCCGCCACGGAGTCAATCACAAGCACATCCACACCACCAGAACGTACAAGTGTATCGGCAATTTCAAGAGCTTGCTCGCCTGCATCTGGCTGTGAAATTAAAAGCTCATCAACATTGACACCCACCTTACGCGCATAAACAGGGTCTAGAGCGTGTTCAGCATCCACAAAGGCGCATACCCCCCCAAGCTTCTGGGCTTCCGCAACGCAATGCAACGCAAGCGTTGTCTTACCTGAGCTTTCAGGACCATAAATCTCAATAATACGTCCCTTTGGTAATCCGCCAATTCCAAGCGCAATATCAAGACTTAAAGAACCAGTTGAAATGGACTCAATTTCAATAGCTTCTTGTTGGCCAAGCTTCATTATTGAGCCTTTACCAAAAGCGCGTTCAATTTGTGAAAGGGCTGCTTCGAGTGCACGTTGCTTTTCCATAGATTTTAATATCCTTATCATTAGAAAGTGAAAATTTGTTACGTTTATTTATTCCATACTTAGGCCTTAATTTCAAGCATTTCGCCAGCCCACTTAGGAAAATTTTTTAATGAAGAATTTCCTCCTTTTCATTCTCTCATTGTTTTCTTTTATTTATACATACTAGAACGAAAGAAAATTGTCTAGAAAAAAGTACTTGTATCAATGGATCTATTTGATTTTAGTTAAAAAATTTTTTCAAAAGTAGTGTAAAGAGCCTGATCAAGGTCAATGAGTGAAGCTTCTGAACCTAAAGCTCTTAATGAGGTTACCCCATACTCGTTAATTCCACAAGGAATAATCCCTTGATAATGATTTAAATTCGGGGCCACATTAACAGCAATACCATGAAAGCTGACCCATTGCTTAAGCCGAATACCAATAGCCGCAATTTTCTTTTCTGTTCCTTGATGTTCAACCCATAAACCTATACGCCCTTCACGGCGTTCAGAGTGAATATCCAAAATTTTTAAAGATTGAATGATCCATTCCTCTAAAGCTGCTACAAAAGCACGAATGTCTTTCTCGCGCTCCCGCAAATCAAGCATGACATATACGACCCTTTGACCAGGCCCATGGTAAGTATATTTCCCCCCTCTTCCTGTCGTATAAACAGGAAAGCTTCCGGCTTTTACAAGTTCTTGCGATTTTGCACTTGTGCCTGCCGTATATAAAGCAGGATGCTCAAGAAGAATAATTTGTTCCCGCCCCTGTTTCTCAAGAATTTCTTTAACACGTTCTTCCATCATCTGTAGCGCCACAGGATAAGAGGTTAAGCCATTCAAGGTCGTCCACTTTGGCGCTTGCATATTTTCGCGACGTTTAAATTGCATCTCGTTCAACATTTATAAAGTAAAACAATTCATATTTTTCAATAAATTATATTTATAATTTTATTTTTTTTAAATAAAAATACAATCAATCAGCATAATCCACCTTGCAAGTCATTGATTCATATGAGAAGATTATTTGTTATATATCATTAAGGGGAAATACTATGGCAAAACAATTATCTGAGGCAGAAGTTAAAGCCCGCGTGAGGGAGCTTAGAAAGTTTTATATTGACTTAACCCTCTATGGGACTGTCAATCTTGGGCTTGTCTTAATTTGGGCAATCTCAGGAGGTGGCTATTTTTGGCCAATTTGGGTGATTGTTGGATGGGGTATTGGCATGGCTCTAAATGCTATTTCTTTAGGTATGATCCCAGCCATAGTCGACCTATTTCCTTTCTTCGACAAAACATGGGAAGAACAACAAATTAAACGTATGATGAAGGAAACTATAACACCAACTTCGAGTGGCAGTTCTTCTTCTCAGGCTCCTTTGAAGGCACCTATTGCTGTAAGTTCAAAACCTGCTATTAAAGCACCTGTTGTTGTGCCAGCGAAAAAGGCATCAGCCCCCAAGAAGCCAAAAGCTTCAACCAAAATAAGTCCCCAAAAAACACCTCCCACAAAAAAGTAAGTTATTTAACGGTTAAATAAAGGAAGAAAAAATGTCTTATAGTTTTAAAATAATTACACTCTCTACAAGCTTGCTTTTAAGTATAGCTGCTCAAGCAACAGCGCCAGAAGCGCTCACAAAACCTTACAGCTGTCCACCCCATAAGAATGTGGAACAATGCAAAACAAAAGCCCAAGAAGAATTTGTTGCATGCATGGCGGTTGTTGATTCAGAAGAGCAAGATGTTGAAGACTCTCTTGGCAATCATGCGCCAGCACACCCAACGCAAAGAGCTTGCGAAATTGACCGCGAGAAACGCATGAAAGAATGCGAAGCAAATTGTAAATAAATCTTAGATAGTCGTTATCTTTGTCTTTCTCAGAAAGATAAAAGCTAATCGGCTATCATATTATAGAATATTAAAGTCTTAGAAATCCTAAGTAAAAAAAAGATGTAGAAGGAGAGATGGGATATTGGGGGAGGAAGAATTCTCTCCTTCTACACGCTTTGACCTTTTAAGCCAAAGCTTTAAAACCACTTATAAAATTTTCTCTAAGAACACTCATTTTTCTTCTTTCTTAACTTTTGACCTTAAACCCCTTTAACGGGAAAAATCAAACTTATCGAGAAAGAACAAGGCTTAGATATTTAATTTTCTTATAAGCTCTGATTTAATATTTAAAACATATGTTTCACTTTGTCAACATAAAAATGCTACTCTCTCATTTTTATTTATGCTATATAATTAAGCTTTGAGGTAAATGATGGAACTCGAACAGCTTCGTATTTTTTATGACTTAGTCTTCACAGAGAGCTTCCGTAAACTTTCTGTATCTCATAAACTTTCTGTTGCAAAAATTTCGCGCGAACTTGCTTCTTTAGAAAAAGAACTCGGATATCGTCTGATCGAAAGAAAACCTGGGCATGGAAAAATGTCGTTAACACGACAAGGAAAAGTTCTTTTTGAAGCTCTTCCTCAAGTTTTTGGTATTTTCGATAATTTAAAAGAAATTATGGGGATAGATCCAGAGATAAATAAAGGGGCCATCACCATACATACGACCAATTCTTTAATCGAAGATTGGATCATATATATGCTCCCAAAATTCCAAGAACTTTATCCTCACATTCAGCTTAATCTTGTTGCAAATAACAACCTTTTAACACGAGATTTGAAAGAAAAGATAATTTCTATTTCTCCGTCTTCTAATGAAAAAAACAAGACATACTATCAAGTTCCCTTATTGAATTTTCATGTTGGATTATGGGCATCGAAGATTTACCTTGAACGTTATGGTCACCCTAAAACGTTATCTGACCTCCAAAATCATAAATTAGTTCTCTTCACAAATGAGCTGGATCAAATGACTTATCCGAATCTAAATTGGTATCTTAAAGATTCTAAGGTCGATATTAATGATCACATCTGTATTCGCTCAACGCATGGCCTTATCAAAGCCGCCCATCTTGGACTCGGAATTATTTCATTATCTGAAGAAAATGTGAGGGCGTCAGGTTATAAGTTAGAACGTGTTCTACCTGAAATCAGCGGACCAACTGTTTCAATGTGCTTAACATATCCAAAATATTGGGAAGGTAATAACCTTATCAAAAGTTTGTCTACATTTTTTAAAACGCAGTTTCAGGAGCTTAATAAAGCATCTCCAACTTTAACATCTCGATAGGCTCTTTTTTTACCCCATACAGCGCCCATAAAACCTAATAATCCAATAATCATTAAGTAAAATGCGGGCATATAGGGAGAGTTAAAGTATTTAACGAGATTTGCTGAAATATAGGGTGTTGTCCCTCCAAAAAGAGCAAGCCCAAGAGTGTATCCTAACGCAACACCTGTATACCGTTGTGACGTATGAAATAATTGGTACATAAAAGCATTCGAAGGACCCGTGTAAGCTTCTGTTAAAATCATAATAAAGGCTTGAAATAGTACTATTAAAAAAACTGATCCATGTTCAAACACCCAGAAAAATGGGTAAGCAGAAATAGTCAAGAGTAAAGCTGCATACATCATTACTTTAGAATGGCCGACTCTATCTGCTAACCCTCCCATAAGCGGCAAACTTATTATACAAATTACTGACATTAAAGCGTTTATCAGCATCATTGAAGAAGCAACTACTTTTCCTTGAGTAAGTAACATTGGATTCATGTAAGCAAGAACAATATAAAACGGGACCGTAGCCATAGCACCTATCCCGACTGTACAAAAAAATGAACCTTTGTTTTCTTTAAAGATAGAAAAAAGAGGTAAAGTATTTGATTTTTTTTGGAGATAAGTTTGTTTAAATTCTGGACTTTCGTCAATTTGTTGACGTAAATAAAGTCCTACAACAGCAATAACTCCTCCTAGGAGAAAGGGTATGCGCCATCCCCAAGCTGGCATAAAAGGAAGCGTAAAGAACATCCCTATTCCTGATGCAAGAAGAGCTCCCATTGAGCCAGAAGAAGTTAGTAATCCTCCTAAAAATCCTCGCCTATCTGCAGGTGAATGTTCAATAACAAAGATCCCTGCGCCATTATATTCACCCCCTGCTGAGAAGCCTTGCACCACTCGACAGAGCGTTAAAAGAAGCGGTGCAAAAATTCCTATTTGCTGATAGGTTGGAAGTAAGCCTATAACGACGGTTGGAAGTGCCATCCATATAATTGTTAAAGACAACGCTTTCCTTCTTCCATACTTATCCCCTATATGTCCAAAAAATATTGCTCCTAATGGACGCGTTAAAAAACCTAATGCGAAAACGCCAAATCCAGAAATTAAGGAAGTTAAAGGATCTGTTGCTGGGAAAAAAAGGGGAGACAAAATTGCCACAAAAAAACCGTAGATTGTGAAATCATAAAATTCTAAAGCATTCCCAATCATGGCCGCTATAAAAATTCTTTTATTTAGTTTTCTCACTAGAGTTCCTCTATTTATTACTTTAACTGAATTAAGTTTTTATTGCACACGCAATGATTATTTAAAATTTTTTAAAATTAATCAATCTATGATTTGTACTTTTATAAAATATAATTTTTTATTTTTCTTATGCTTGCACAGCCTTATTAAATACAGTAAAAAATGCATTCACTTTAGCAATTTCAGGAGTTTTAGATCGTGGCATCTTATCAATATGTTTATGTAATGCAAAATTTAAGCAAAACATATCCGGGTGGGCGTCAAGTTCTAAAAGATGTGTCTTTATCTTTTTTGCCTAACGCTAAAATTGGGATTATCGGCGTCAATGGCTCAGGAAAATCGACCTTAATGAAAATCATGGGAGGAATAGACAAAGAATTTCAAGGGGAAGCTTGGCCAGCTGACGGTATAAAAGTCGGTTATCTCCCTCAAGAACCTGATCTTGATCCAACGCTTGATGTTCAAGGGAATATTATTGCAGGCATCCACGAGACGAAGGCTTTACTCGAGCGCTTTGAATCGCTGAGCGAACGTTTTGCCGAAGAACTTACAGAAGATGAAATGAATGATCTCATTGCAGAACAAGGAGAAATTCAAGAAAAAATTGAAGCTCTTAACGGTTGGGAATTAGAAAGAACGATAGAAATCGCTATGGACGCTCTTCGCTGTCCCCCAGGTGATGCAGCAATAAGTCAACTCTCAGGAGGTGAAAAACGTCGCGTCGCACTATGCAGACTTCTTTTACAACATCCTGATATTCTTTTGCTTGATGAGCCAACAAACCATCTTGATGCCGAATCTGTTGCATGGCTTGAAAAATTTCTTCAAGAATATAAGGGAATGGTTGTTCTTGTAACGCATGATCGCTATTTCTTAGATAATGTTGTTGAATGGATTTTAGAACTTGATCGAGGTCAAGGGCTTCCTTTTAAGGGAAATTATTCAGGGTGGCTAGAGTATAAGCAAAAACTTCTTGAGCAAGAAGAAAAACAAGAAGTTGACCGTCAAAAAACACTCGAGCGAGAATTGGACTGGGTAAGACAATCTCCAAAGGCAAGACAAAGTAAAAGCAAAGCACGTATCGCCGCTTACCAGGAACTCCTTGCTAAAAGTCATGAAAAAAGAACGTTCACGGAACAAATTGTTATTCCTGCAGGCCCTCGCCTAGGAGACCTTGTGATTGAATGCCAACATCTTTCAAAGGGATTCGGGGACAAACTTTTAATTGAGGATTTGAATTTTCAGATTCCTGCAGGCGCTATCATCGGTATCATTGGACCAAATGGCGCAGGAAAAACCTCGCTTTTTCGCATGTTAACTCATCAAGAAACGCCTGACAAAGGGACCTTAATATTTGGGGATACTGTTAAGCTTGGCTACGTAGATCAAAGTCGCGATGCATTAGATGATCGCAAAACTGTCTGGGAAGAAATTTCCGGTGGCCTAGATGAAATTGAAGTGGGCCGAGCAAAAATGGCAAGCAGAGCGTATTGTGCTCGCTTTAACTTTAAAGGTTCAGACCAACAAAAAAAAGTTGGCCTTCTCTCAGGAGGAGAACGAAATCGCGTACATTTAGCAAAGGTTCTTAAATCAGGGGCCAATGTTCTTCTTCTTGACGAGCCAACCAACGATCTTGATGTTGAAACTTTGCGAGCCCTGGAAAACGCTCTTGAAGACTATGCAGGCTGCGCCATTATCATTAGCCACGATCGTTGGTTTTTAGATCGTATTGCTACACATATCTTAGCGTTTGAAGGGAATAGTCATGTTGAATGGTTCCAAGGAAATTATTCTGATTACATCAAAAATAAAGAACAACGCTTAGGATCAAGTAGTCTTCCGGAAAAAATAAAGTACAAACCGCTAATTAGAAAATAAATATAAAATATCTTTTATTTAATAATAACTATTATTACTTATAGAACTTAAGTAATAAATAATATTTATAAATATATCTTGACAAATTCTAAGTAATATACTAAATATATATTTAATGCTAAAGTAAAAATATAAATAAAGCAGAATAAAAAATAAATAGATTATAAAAAATTATTATTAACGGGGAGAATTAATATGAGAAAAAGCATAATTAAATAAAATTATATTTCTTTTAAATAAAAGAAGTAAATAATCATAATCGAATAATAAACAATCATCAAAATAAAAAAAATAACGAGCAAAAACTCGCTTAGGAGAATTTTGCTTATCATTTCACGGGAGGAAATAATGAAATTTTTTAAAAAACTACTTTTAAGTACAACAGCCATTTTTGCAACTATAGGATCTATTAACTCTGTGGATGCTTTAGGAGCTATGAAATCTTTACATGTGACGAACTCTCTAGCTCCACAATCGACAGAACTTGCATCGCGACAAAATTCTCAACTGGCAATTCAATCTGAAATCAAAAACTTTTACCATTCAGAAGATGCTATGTTCCTAATGCCTCATCTAAAAGAAATTATCTCTTTTCAAGGACAAGACGAAAAAACTTTTGAAGCAAAACAAAAAGAACGTTCTCAATTACTCGATTACATTCTACAATACAAAAAAATACGTAATAATCAGCAAGAACCGGCTAAATTACTTCAAGAAATACCAAATCATACGCAACAACTGCGAGAAGAAATAGCTGCTTTAAAAGAAGAAATAAAACAACTTCGTCAACATGCTCTAATAGCACATCAAGAGCAACACATCCGCGTAAAACCTGAAGAAGGCGAGAATGAACTTCTCAATAATGAGATTGTAATCGAAAGAAATGAATTTGAAGGTATGACAGCTCAAATTAAATCTTTGATTAATCAAGTTACACAGCTTCAAGAAAGCAATCAACAACTTCAAGAAAGTCATCTCAATCTTAACAGTTCAATATCTTTGCTAAAAACAAGCTATGAAGAAGGGCGGAATCAACTTCCCATGATTTCTTCTGCTGCTTTACCTATACAGTCTTCATCTTCAACAACGCCTACCGGAGATGACAAAGAAACATTCGACGCAAACTCATCAAAGACAGAGACAACATCCCCAACAGTGACAGAAACACCTACGCCATCAGAAGACACAATTGATACAAGCAAAGCTTCTGCAGAAGAATCAATCGAATGGAATAAAGAGAACTTTATACAAATGACCTTAGGAAAAAGACCAGATGATTTAACCTCTTTGACGACAGATGAAGTAAATTTATGGCGCACATTTACTCTTCTATCTTACAAAAATCCAAAACAATCCACTGATCTTAATGCTCTTTTAGCTGAATCTGAAGACAAGGCTAAAATGAAACTTTGGAGTACTTGGGGTGGCGCTTATACAACTGAAGAACTTGAAGAGAAATTCAAAGCAAATGGCTTTATGACACGTGCCTTCCAAATTAAAAAAGCCATAAGTTTTAATGAAGATATTATAAATGATAACTCAGAGGCCATATTTACTTACTTTACAAGTAACAAGCCTGAGATCACACCAGAGACTGAAAGTGATCTTGTTAAAGCGTATTATTTCAGAGGGCTCTTTAGAACGCTAACAAACTATAGCGGTGAAAGAACCCTGCCTTCACGTACTTATTTTAATATTGATCTAACAAATGGTATTAAAGGTAGTCATTTTAAGTATCTACCAGATCAAACAAAAGCAAATTCATATGAAACATCAATCATTGAAGCAGAAGAGCTCTTTGAAAATACGCCTTGGCATCAACTCTTTATCAATCAAGTACAACAAGCAACCCTCAATACTCTTAATCAAAAAATGTTTGACCTCAAAAAAGAGTACAGAACTAATTTAATGGTTATAAAAGATGAAAAGGACGAATCAACATTACAATCACTTATGATAAATTCTAAAACTCAATATGAAATTGCTGTAGATGTACTAGAAGAAATGCATAAAGGCGTCCTTAAAGCAAATTCGCTTCATGAAATCGATGATGCGTTAGAACTCAGAAGTTAAAAACTGACCATATTTATCCTCAAATCAGGAGCTTTGGCTCCTGATTTTTTTAATTAATAAAAATCTCTAAAATTATTCTCGTTTTTTAATAATTTCTTAACATTTTACTTTTATTTATTACATTTACAATAAAACCCTGTAAAACTAAGTGACGCCTTTGTAAAATTAAGAATCAATTTCTAGTTAATAAAAGTTGTATTCTAGTAAAAAATATGATTGTTATCTTGTATTAGTCAAAATAGCGTCTATTATGATTGTCATAAATTGATTTGGGGAAAAGGAATCAAAGGATGAAAAAAGTGTTTGTAGAAGTTCCAAAGCACTTAGGAACATCACAGCCGAAAGCCTTATATATACTTTTCTTTGCTGAATTATGGGAACGATTTAGTTTCTACGGAATGAGAGCCCTACTCATTCTTTATATGACATCCGAACTTCTTTTTAACGATACAAAAGCTTATAACATCTATGGTATTTATACAGCCTTGGTTTACGCCGCCCCTGTTATTGGAGGATATCTTGCTGACAATTATCTAGGAAATCGCAATGCCATTTTTTTGGGAGGCGTTATTATTACTCTTGGACATTGTTGTTTGGCTTTGCCCTTTAAGGAATCATTATTTTATGGTCTTGCCTTTATTATTGTTGGAACGGGCTTTTTTAAAGCCAATGTCACAAGTCTCTTAGGACAATTTTACGAAAAAGGGGACGTACGACGTGATGCTGGTTTTACACTATTTTATATGGGAATTAACTTAGGCGCTTGCTTAGCTCCTCTCGTATGCGGCTATATCGGCAAAAAACTTGGCTGGCATTATGGCTTTGGCACAGCTGGAATTGGCATGCTCTTAGGAATGGTTGTATTGCTGAGAAGCGCGCAAACTCTTGAAGGTGCCGGAAGTCCTCCGGCTAAAATCAATTTGAAGCAACCTTTAGGAGGTGGCCTTACACCATACCGTCTTGTTGTTATCGGCTCTATTTTAAGTGTTGCCTTGTTTAGTTTATGCCTTAATTTTTATCATGTCATGGGGCACTTTTTAAATATATTCGGCATTATTTCTCTCGTTTGGGTCCTTGGAATCGCTTATCGCTGCGAACGCGACGATCGAAAAGCTATTTTGACGCTTCTTGTCATGTTTCTCTTTTTTATGATTTTCTGGGCTGGTTATGAACAAGCTGGAAGTTCTATTAATTTATTTACAGATCGTCACGTTGATCGTTTCTTATTTGGTTGGGAAATTCCTGTACCGTGGTTCCAGTCAATCCCACCCTTTTTTGTTATCACAATGGCGCCTCTTTTTTCGGCCATCTGGATGAAGCTTGGAAGACGAAATCTTGAACCTCTTCCTCCAACAAAATTTGGTTTAGGTCTCCTACAAAGTGGCTTAGGCTTTGGATGCTTGTTGATAGGGATAAAGACAGCAGATACACAAGGGGTGACTTCTGCAATTTGGTTGATTCTAGCTTATTTCTTCCATGCTTCAGGAGAATTAAGTATTTCTCCCGTAGGTCTCTCGATGGTAACAAAACTTTCCCCTCCTAGGTTCGTTAGTTTTATGATGGGAATTCTCTTTCTGTCTGTTTCTTTTGGAAATTATTTAGCAGCTCTCGTTGCACGCATTTTTGGAGCCCCAGAACAACCCTTACAAACAAGTGACAAATTAGGATCTTTACAGTGTTTTTCACACACTTATGAGTTTTTAGCTTACTTCCTCCTTATCGCAAGTATAGCAATGTTTTTAATCTCGCCTTTCATACGAAAAGTTTTTGAGAAACACCTTTAAATTGCTTAGTAAAACCTTGCTTTTTTTAAATGTTTATGTTACTCTATAAAAGTGAGTAAATAAGAAAAAATGTCCATTTAAATTGATGAGGCAATCAAATGAAGTTAACAATTACAGGGCGTCATGCCGATATTTCGACTGCTTTTCATGCAAAAGTTGAAAAGGATTTAACTAGCTTTAATTCTTCACATCATATTGAGCCTGTAGAGGCAACTGTTGTCCTTTCTAAAGAGAACCATCATTTTATTTGCCATCTTACCTTACACTTAGGAAAAAATATGACCTTGCGTTGTCAAGGGACAGGCCAAGAAGCATATAACTGTTTCGACAATGCTTTATCTATGCTTACGATACGTTTGAGACGGCATAAAAAGCGTGTCATTGATTATCATAAGCAACGAGATAGTCATGAAAAAATCGTCGAAACATTGCCTTATTTTATTTTGAATGGGCAAGAGCCAGACGAAAAGACTAATGAAGACCATTCAGCTATTATTGCTGAACAAAAAAAGGAAATTCCTTCCTTAACCGTTAGTGATGCCGTTATGCACCTTGACTTAGGCAATGAAAATGCGATGGTTTTTCGTAATAAAAACCATGGAAAAATCAATTTCATTTATAGACGTTCTGATGGTAATATTGGCTGGATTGATATTGTAAATTAAAATGAAGTAAACATAAAAAAAACCTTTTCCTAGGAATTTTTATATTTTTCTTTATATCAGAGTAATATAAATACTTATAATCTAAGTAAGGAAACAAGTAAGTTTTCTTCAGCTTATTATATGTTTATTAAAGTCTTCATTAAGGTATGAATGCTTGTCCTTGAAATTGTACTTGAAAAAGCTTCGAACCATTGACTTCAAGCCATTTTCTTGCCGCCTTCACTTCAGGATGAAGATCCTCCACCAAACTCCAAAATTTAGCGCTATGATTCATTTCCTTGAGATGAGCAACTTCATGCGCTACCACATATTCAATAATTTCTTTTGGTGCAAAGATAAGACGCCAATTAAAGGATAATGCTCCCTTAGATGAACAACTGCCCCAACGGCTTTTTGTTTCTCGAATGCTAACTTTTTTTGTCTGAACCCCTAAGAGACAACTATAATATTCACATTTATCTATCAAATATTCTAAAATTACTTGCTTGAGCCATTTCTCTAAATGTGGGCCATAATGAGGTGTGGGAGCCATAATATGCAGCTTATTCTCATTAAGAAAAAAACTAGCTCGCCGACTAGGAAGATAATTAAGCTCTATATCGTTTCCCATCAAACTTACTTGTTTACAAGCATGAATATGAATAACTTGTACCGTTTTTGAAAGTTGCTTTTCCATCCATCCTTGGGCCTCTTTCAAGAAACTTTCAACTGCAGCCTGTTTATAATGTGAGGGAACACGTATTTTAAATTCTTGTGCTGTCATATCATAACGCAAAGTCGCTCTTTTAACATGTCTTAAGGGCATAACATGAATTTGAACTTCTTGATTAACTAATCTGAAGTTAAACTTATGAGGAGTCTTAACAATTAAATTCAGCATAAAACTGATTTTCTAAAGAAGAAACATAATAACAAGTGAAGCAATGACCGAAACAACATTCAACATCCTTTGAGCCTTCGTCAGTAAAGCTTTAGCGCAAAGCGCTAAAGAAACCCACATCAACCATTTAAGATGAGTTTGATGATAAGCTATAGCTTGCACTAATGCTAAAATTCCAACCATTGAACTATCCTTTTTAAAAAGTCCTATGCTCTTTTTAACTCAATATCTTAAACTTTCAAGTAAGCTTTGCCTGGTCAGGTAAAAGTCCCCTATTTTGAAGGGCATAAAGCTTGGCAAAATGGCCTCCTTCTTTTAAAAGCTCTTCTTGGGTCCCATCTTCAATAACTTGTCCTTGTTTAAAAACAAGAATACGGTCCATATCTGCAAGTGTTGAAAGTCGATGAGCGATAACAAGAGTGGTTCTATCTTTCATCAAGGCTTTAAAGCTTGCTTGAATAAGCTTCTCAGTCACAGAATCAAGGGCAGAAGTTGCTTCATCAAGTATTAAAATCGGAGCATCTTTAAGAATAGCACGTGCAACTGCTATACGTTGGCGCTGACCACCTGAAAGCTTCGTTCCTCTTTCTCCAACCATAGTTTGATACCCATGTTCTAAATTCATAATAAAATCGTGGCAATGAGCTTGTTTTGCAGCCTCAATTACTTCTGTTTCACTTGCTTCAAGCCGTCCATACCTTATATTTTCTAAAAGCGAACGATGAAATAAAGCAGGTTCTTGTGGAATCATGGCGATATGAGACCTTAAAGAATCTTGTGTTACTTTTGAAATATCTTGCCCGTCAATAAGAATATGACCTTGGTTTAGTTCAAAAAGACGTAAAATTAAATTAACAAATGTCGTCTTTCCCGAACCAGAAAAACCTACCAGACCAACTTTTTGACCAGCCTTAATCAATAAATTTTGATTCTCAAAAAGATTTGCATTTCTTTGATAGTTGAAGGTTACATTTTCAAAATATATTTCACCCTTCTTAACCTCTAAATCTTTTGCTTTTAGGTGATCATTAATTGTATGCTTTTGCACCACTAGGGAAAGAGCGGCTCGAATTGTGGCCATTTCTTTAAAAAGATAATTCATATTATAAGTCATATGCCAAATCATCCCTAAAAGATTAAAAAAGGTGATCGTAATTAAAGAAAAATCGCCAAGTGTAATCGACCCTTTACGCCAGCCATAAATGAGCCCCCATAACATTCCCCCCATAAGAAGTAAACAGAGAATTCCACGACAAAAGTTTAGCAATTCAATCACAAAGCTGGCTTTTTCGGCTTTAATAATCTCTTCATTTTGGAAGTGTTGCAGATATTTCCTCTCATAACGCCCACGCGCGAAAAGACGAACACTAATAATATTACTTAGAATATCTACAATTTGACCGTTTAAGTGAACAATTGAATCAGCATGTAATTGGGATGTTTTATCAATATAAGGTTGAAATAAAAGAGTGATCATTACAATTAAGACATAATACCCTCCTAAAAGAGCAGCAAAGTGCCAGCTCACTTGAAATAGAATGAATAAAGAAATCAAAAAAGCCAGCGTGGTATTAAATAAATTATGGATAAATGTCGAAATAATTTCTTCTGATGCACGTGGAAGATCACTAATTTTATTTGCAATTGAACCTGCAAAATTATTTGCAAAAAACGTATGATCATGCTGACGCGTGTATTCAAATACTTCACTTCTTATCGCAGCTCGGAAACGAGGAAAAACCTTATAACTAAGGTATCCTTGAAACCGCATCGCTATCTCCATCACAATCCAACATCCACTAATCGCAAGTAGAGGTGTCAGTAACTTTTCCCAAAGATTAGGGTCAGCACGATCAAGTATTCCAATCTTATCCACTAACATTTTAATAAAATAAGGAAAAAATGACTCATTAATTGCCCAAAAAAAAGTACAGCTAAGAATTAAGCTAAAGCCAAGCTTTTGCTTTCTAATAAAGTGCCAGATAAACGCACCTAACGTTTTTGGCAATAACATGATAAACCTCAATAAAAAGTACTAAAAAATATTGATCCCTTAAACCTATGTTGAATTTAAGAGGATAAAACAACCTTACGATATCAGTTGAAAAACTGAAATCAACTATAAGGAACGAGAGAGAAAAAATGCAGTTGCCATCTTATTATTTATACTAGTATTTCATCGTAATTGTCAAGCTTATTTCCTTATAAATCATTATAAATTAAATGTTTATTCTTATTATTAATTTTCAACTGAGCACCCAAACTTTTTCGTAAATTAAGACAAAATCATTGCTATTAATGACTTTCAACCATATTATAATAGTTGGGGGAACATGATGAAGCTCATTAAATTTCTATTTATCTTTATTTTACAATGCATAAGTGCATATTCTCAACCTCCTTCAGAGACTAAAGAAACTCTTCTTAATGGATGGTATTTATGGGATCCTTACCAATATGCAATCCGTAATGACGGCGCAGGAGAAACTTTAACGGGACTTGATATCGAGCTCGTAAAAGCCATCACGACTGCCGCTAAATACAAAGTTATCTATGAACCTGTATCATGGAAACAACATCAAGAAGATCTTAAAAGTGGGAAACGGGATTTTGCAGCAGGTGCAACGTACACGCCTGAACGTGCTGAATATGTGCATTTTTCTGCGCCATACCGATTTGAGGAAAATTCACTTTTTGTGCACCGTAATGAGGAATTTAAGCTTCAATTTAAAACGATTCCTGAATTCCTGGCGCAAGCCAAGCAACATCAGTTTCGTTTAGGGATTATTGAAGGTTATATTTATGCTGACCCAGCGATCAATAATTGGTTAAAAGATCCTCAAAATCAATCTTTAATTGTAAAAGCAAATAATGATCTTGAAAATATTAATGCTCTTTTAGAAGGTAAAATTGATGGCTTCCTAGCTGATCGTATTGTCGGTGCTACCCTTATTTGGCGCACAAATAATGGCCCTCACATCAACGAAATTCGTTTAGGAATAAAAACCCCTATTCATTTTATGTTTAGCAAAAAAACAATCTCTCTTAAACAAGTTGAGGTTTTTAACGATGCAATACAAAAGGTAAAAGATTCATCTACCTATAATCAAATTATTTCATGGTATCTTCATCCTGTTCTTTTATTACAAACGATAGATACCAAGTGGTTTCATTTTATTGAAATTATGGGTACAATCGCTTTCGCAATTTCAGGTCTGGTGATTGCTTATCAAAGAAAAGCAACTCTTTTTGGTGCTTTCCTTTTGGCTGTTTTACCTTCTTTAGGAGGAGGAATTATTAGAGATGTAATTTTTAATCGAAAACCTGTCGGCGCGCTCCAATCTCCTTTATATTTATCTCTTGTACTAATCACTGTTCTTATTGGCTTTATTGCGGTTCACCTCTATGAACATCGACAAAAAAAGAAGAAACTTCCAAAGTTATCTAATAAGAACCATACCGTGGAACACTTGTTAACAGTTTGCGATGCGATGGGACTTGCAGCCTTCACTATTACGGGCATTGTTGTCTCAGTTATGGCGAAAGTGAGCCCTCTTTGGTTATGGGGAGCCTTTTTTGCCTTTTTAACTGGTGCTGGGGGAGGCATCCTTCGTGACTTGATAAGTGGAAGTAAGAATGTTGTCAGTTTACGTGGTGGTATTTATCCGGAAATTGCTATCTTCTGGGGATTTTCTTTATCACTGTTCTTAATGTGGCAAACAAACGAAATTAATCCTGAAGCAATTAAGTATGGTGTAATGTTTCATGTCGCAGGAGCTTTTATCACGCGCCTTGTTGTTTATTTCCTAAAAATTCCAAATATTTATTTTAAAAACGAATAAAAAAAACACCTAGCGTAAAACATATAATTAGTAAGAAACCATCCTTAAGTGAGGAAAGAACTGAACTATATTTATGGCAAGCTAAATATTTCAATCAACTTACTCTTGATGAACTATACAATATACTTAATTTACGAATTCAAATATTTATGGAAGAGCAAAAATGCTTGTATCCCGAAACAGATTATTGTGATCAAAAAGCCTTACATTTATGGACGACAAGCAAAACTAAATTTATATTAGCCTATGCAAGAATTTTACCCCCTAACTCGCTCTCTCATGGAGCGGTGAATAATAGTGCAAAAATTGGTCGTGTTGTCGTTGACAAATCAGCACGTGGTACTGGCCTTTCTTATCATCTTATGGAAAAAGCTATTTCACTAACACATGAATTATATCCTGGAAATATCGAGATTTCTGCACAAGCTCATTTAACTTTATTTTATCAAAAATTCGGTTTTAAAATAAATAGTGAAGAATACTTAGAAGATGCAATTCCCCATATTTCTATGAAGCTTTAACTATGTCGAAAGCAAAAAAATAGCTATTTATTATAAAATCTCCCTTAAAAAACGATTTTATTTTTATTTTAATATTAAATTAATACTTAAATTGTACCCTATAAAAGTTACTATTTTTTAGCGTATTAACTTATGAAGGATTAGTATTATGAAGAAATATTTACTTTCTACAGTCGCTGTAATGGGACTTTCTTTTTTAATTAATGGATCAGTCAATGCATCAGATGCAGGTAATTCAAGCTCAGCAGCAGAATCAGCATCTGCAGGAGCAGCTAAACCATCTGCTGCATACACTGCCTATGAGCTATGCATGAAAGCGTCGAATGTTCCCGTTAGAAGTAATACTTTAACTTTAGTGCAGAAGTTTGCCAAAGTGAAATGTGATCAACTATACAAACAATATGCGCAAGCACAGCAAAAAGCCAACTCAAAACCTTCAGTTCCTTCCGGTATCCCTCCTGCAACAAACGATAAATAAGGGGATATTGCTTAGGACAATTTATAGGAATTAGAACAAACAAAAAAAGCTGCTTTTTAGCAGCTTTTTTATTTATGCATTAATATTATACTTTATTTTATCTTCGTTTCACGGAAAGTAACGTGTTTCCTTACAACTGGATCATACTTACGCACTTCCATTTTCTCAGTTTTTGTCCGAGGGTTTTTCTTTGTAACATAGAAAAATCCAGTATTTTCCGTGCTTAAAAGTTTAATTTTAATTGATGTTGCTTTTGCCATGATTAAAACTCGCCTTATACATTTATGAAGAGACCATAATCATGACTGATAAAAAGAGTCAAGTCTTTTATGATTAAAGCTTTTACCCTTCCTTAAAATAACATATAATAAAAAGATGCTTTTATGCACTTTTTAAAATTATCACTCACTGTTGTGTGTGAAATATGGTAAACCCATATTTTTAATAGTATTCGGAGGATTGCATGGACTTTAATTTCTCAACAACAAGCCTTGATCCAAAATCCACTAAGGTTTTTCTTTGTTTTCAAGATAAAAAGCTTACAAAGGCCGCGCAAGATTTTGATACTCATCATCAAGGATTTTTAAAAAAAGCGCTTGAAAACAACCGTTTCAGTGGGAAAAAGAATGAAACACTTGTGTTGAATGCTCCGCATACGCTTGAGAGTAATCGTATTATTTTAATTGGCCTTGGTTTAGAAAAGGATATTTCCCTTGAAGTCCTTGAAAATGCTGGCGGAAGTATTTTTCCTCTTATAAAAAGCGCCCCCGATCAAATGCTTGAAGTGAGTGTAGGTGACGTTACTCTTAATAATTTAACATCTGCAGATATTGCAAGCAGTCTTGCCTATGGTTTTTTATTGAGATCTTGGAGCTTTGACAAGTACAAAACAAAAGAGATCGAAGATCGCAAGGTTGCGCTTAAATTAATTACATTTCAAACGAGCGAAGCAGATAAAGCTCAAAAGCTTTTTACTTCGCTTGAACAAATTGCAGCAGGTGTCTTCTTAGCACGTGAATTTGTCAGCGAACCCCCAAACGTCATTTACCCGGCTTCTATGGCTGAACGGCTTCAAGAACTGACTAGATTAGGGGTAAAAGTTGAAGTTTTAGGTCTCGAAGAACTTAAAAAACTTGGCATGGGTGCACTTATAGGCGTGGCTCAAGGAAGTATCCGTGAACCCAAAGTTGTTATCCTTCAATGGCTTGGCGCTGATTCTTCAGAGAAACCTGTCGCTTTTATTGGCAAAGGAGTTACTTTCGATACTGGCGGTATTAGTTTAAAGCCATCCGCCAATATGTGGGATATGAAATATGATATGGCTGGTTCTGCCGTGGTTGCAGGTCTTATCCGAGCTCTTGCTGGTCGTAAAGCAAAAGTAAATGCTATCGGCGTCGTGGGTCTTGTCGAAAATATGCCTTCCGGCAGTGCGCAACGCCCTAGCGATATTGTTAAGTCAATGTCCGGCCAAACAATTGAAGTGCTTGATACAGACGCTGAAGGCCGTCTTGTCCTTGCAGATGTCCTTTGGTATACCCAAGATCGTTTCAAGCCTCAATTTATGGTTGACCTTGCAACTTTGACAGGCGCAATTGTTATCGCTTTGGGAGACTTTTTTGCTGGTGTCTTTTCCAATAGTAATGAACTTGTTGAAAAAATAAAATTGGCTGGCGAAAAGACGGGGGAAAGAGTTTGGCACATGCCTTTAGATGAGCGGTTTGAACGTGAAATTGAATCTGATATTGCTGACCTTAAAAACATTACGTTTGGGCGGAAAGCTGGAAGTGCTATGGCAGGGCAATTTTTAAAAAGATTTGTGAATGATACCCCTTGGGCGCATCTTGATATTGCAGGAATGGCATGGGCAGAAAAAGATATGCCAACGATTGCAAAAGGGGCGACTGCTTATGGCGTACGTCTCTTAAATGAGCTTGTACAAACTTATTATGAGAAACAATAAGTAACTACTTTGATGCTACCGGAAGTCAGCTTTTATAAGCTTCAAAAAACCTCTCTAGAGCATACTTTACCAAGGCTCTTAGAAAAAGTTTTTCAAGCGCAAAAAAGAACTGTTGTCCTCTTTGGGACACCAGAAAGACTTTCCACTTTTAACGCTTTATTATGGACCTATGCTCAGGGCTCTTTTCTCCCCCATGGAAGTTCAAAAGAAGGGTCTGCTGATAACCAACCTATCTGGTTAACAAATGTGCTAGAAAACCCTAATAAGGCTGAAATCTTAATTACAGTAGAAGATCAAGAAGTGAATAACTTCTTAACTTTTTCAAGATGTCTTGATATATACGATGGCAATGATCTAGAAGCTGAAGAAAAAGCAACTAATCGTAAAAAAAAGTATCAAGCTTTAGGATGCCCTATTTTAACATGGCATCAAGAAGAAAACGGCACCTGGCATAAAAATGCTGCTTAAGTAACAATTAAAATGGAGTAAAAAATGTCTCTTACACGTACACTTTCTATCATTAAACCG
The DNA here is from genome assembly GCA_001898725.1 of Caedibacter sp. 37-49. Lineage (GTDB taxonomy): Bacteria > Pseudomonadota > Alphaproteobacteria > Caedimonadales > Caedimonadaceae > Paracaedimonas. Next base: position 35,057 of record MKUV01000018.1, on the reverse strand, counting down.
GATGCAACGCGCCGCAATTTAACTGGCGTCATCAATGCTCGCATTGAAGAAGCAGGTCTGCGTATAATCGCTCAAAAAAGAATTCAAATGAATCGTGCTATGGCTGAAAAATTTTATGAAATCCATAAAGAACGTTCATTTTTTGATGAACTATGCGATTTTATGATTAGTGGTCCTGTCGTTGTACAAGTTTTAGAAGGCACGAATGCTGTGCCTCTTTACCGTCAAGTTATGGGAGCAACGAATCCTGCCAATGCTGATGAAGGAACCATTCGTCGTGATTTTGCTGAATCTATTGAAGCAAATTCTGTTCATGGTTCTGACTCTCTTGAAAACGCAGAAAGAGAAATTTCTTTTTTCTTTAGTGAAATTGAAATTGTAGGTTAAACACGGCATAATAATCTCACCTATTCTTTTTTAGGGGGATAAAAAAGGATCAAAGGAGTTTAGATGCTAAATAAATTGAAGTTTTTAACCTGGGTTTTTATTTTTCAATTCGTTGTTAATCACAAACTTATTGCAAATGAAGACTATGTTGTTAGAGACGTTCAGGTTGACGTGACAGGAAGTTCCGCTTTAGAAGCACGAGCAAAAGCTATGGCAGATGCACAACGCCAAGCTTATAATAAGCTTTTAGACAGGATACTTCCACGTCAAGAAACAATTTCATTAACCTTATCAGATGAACAACTTGATACTTTTGTGCAATCTATTGAAGTTCAAAATGAGAAAACTTCTAATGTCCGCTATTTAGGAATGCTAACGATTCACTTTAATCCGCAAGCTGTTCAAAAATGGATTATATCCCAAGATAAAACAATTTCTTCATCTGTTAACGATAGTAAAGCAAGTATTATTATCCCTGTCTTAATCCGTCACGAAAAAATACTCTTATGGGAAGAGAATAATCCTTGGTGGCAAGCTTGGAATCAGAAAAAAGATTTAGATGGTGAAGCATTTTTAGTTCCTATGGGAGATTTACAGGACCTTAAAAGTCTTTCTGCAAAAGATGCATTGGAAGGCAATATTAATTCAATACGTAAGATCTTAAGTCGCTATAATACAAATAGAATGATTATTCCTATTTTTTATGAAGGTGTCCCTTCACGACTTGAAATCTATCATTATGCGACAGAAGGCCTTATTGATCGTTCATCTTCTGTTGAATTTGATACGAATATCTATGCACCAACCGATTTACTATCACTTGCAATGTCCAAGGTAATGGGTATCAGTAAAACAAACTCTTTAACGTCCGTTACCTCACAGCCAAAAATATTATATTTTACTGTTTTTTTTAACACTTATCCTGAATGGATTGAATTACAGACAAATTTAGTGAATTTACAAGGTGTGAATAAGATGACTATTCATAATTTAAGCCTTAAAAACGCTCAGATATCCTTGGATTGTTCAGCTTCCGAAACATTCATTGAGAACCAATTAAATACAAAAGGAATCTTGATTGACCAACCAATGCAAGGTTTAACTTCCAAAACTCTTTCACTGGGACGACAAGAAAGCAAGAACTTATGACTTGGCCTAATTTTATCAGTTTAGGACGTCTTCTCTCAGTCCCTTTTATCATTTGGTGTATTCTTTCTAATTCTTTACTGTGGGCTTTTTGGGGAATGGTCCTAGCCGGACTATCTGATATTCTTGATGGCCTACTTGCAAGGACGCTTCACTTAAGAACAGTTTTAGGAAGTTATCTTGACCCAATAGCAGATAAATCCCTTCTTGTCGGTGTTTTTATTGCACTTGGTCTCAAAGCTTGGATTCCTTTATGGTTAGTTATTCTTGTTGTCTTTAGAGATATTTTGATCGTTGTAGGCATCCTGCTCTTAATGATGCTCGATAAACCAATTACGTCCAACCCTATTTTTATCAGCAAATTAAATACGTTGTTACAAATTTGCGTCGTTAGTTTTACACTTTTACAAGGTGCCTATGGACAAAACTATTTAACTTTTAACCAAATTCTTTTTTCTTTAACAGCATTGACGACTATCTTGTCAGGAGCTGCCTATGTTAAAGAAGGAATTAAACGTTTAAATTAAGGAATAGCTTATGAAAGAACCGACCTTGCTTCTTCTTAAACGTCGCGTATGGATTTGGACTTTAATCTTGGCAGGTCTCTTTACGCTTTTATATCTTTTTAAAAGCATTCTATTACCTTTTATTGTTGGTATCCTTGTGGCTTATCTTTTAAATCCTGCTGTAACGAAACTACAATCTTTAAATGTACCCAGAATTTTAAGTACAACTTTTATGGTTTTGTTATTTTTTATTGTTATAGGTGGCGTACTGTTCTTCACTATTCCTTTCTTAAAACAAGAACTTCTTCTTTTAGCTCAACATTTACCAACCTATGGCGAGAGGCTCTACCAAGCAACATTACCTTTATTAGAGCCATACACAGAAATTATTCCTGTTCAAGATTTCAATCAGTTAAAAACAACAGCAAGTGCCTATTTTGGCGATATGCTTTCATGGGGCGTAAAAGCGATTGCAAGTATCCTAACAAATACATTAGCACTTGCGAACTTACTATCACTGGTTGTTCTGACCCCTGTAATTGCTTTCTATTTACTGAGGGATTGGCCGCGTTTTACGTCGATACTTATTGGTTTACTTCCCTTAGAGCACACGAATACCATTAAAGATCAAGTCACACTTATTAATCAAACACTAGCAAGCTATGTAAGAGGACAGTCGCTTGTATGCTTGTGCCTTGCAATCTATTATTCAATAAGTTTAAAAATAACGGGATTAAATTTTGCTTTTTCGATTGGAATTGCTACCGGATTATTAGCTTTTATTCCTTATTTTGGCTTTTTATTAGGAGCAACAGTGGCGCTTGGGCTTGCTTTAGCACAATTTAATGATTGGGCTTCCATTGGATGGGTAGCAAGCGTGTTTGCTATAGGACAAGGGTTAGAATCTTACCTTTTAACACCGAAATTTGTTGGTGAGCGAATTGGCCTTCATCCTGTCTGGATTATTTTCTCTCTTCTTGCCGGAGGTGTTTTATTTGGCTTTCTCGGAATTATAATGGCAATGCCAATAGCAGCTGCTTTAAGTGTAATTATCCGTTTTACGCTAAAAAAATACTATGGAAGCAACTTTTATCAAGGCTCTTCTTCGCGTAAATCTAAGCTCGCTTCTTCTAAGAAATAATGTTGATGGCACAATTAGTTTTTAATTTTGCTGCTTCTTGTAGTTATCGAATAGAGGATTTTATTGTTACAAACAGCAATCAGGAAGCTTTCTCTAGCTTAATGCAATGGATAAATTGGCCGCACAATATCTTATTATTAGTTGGCCCTCAATATTCAGGGAAAACGCATCTTTCAACCATTTTCCAGAAGTTATCTTCAGCTGTTTTTACTTCACGAGATAATCTTCAAACTTATGAAGACTTCTTTCACTCAAACTCATCACCTTTCATCCTTGATTCATTAAAGTTCCAAGAACTTGAGGAACCCTTATTGCATTTCTATAATTTGTGTCGAGAAAAACAACGAACATTATTATTAACGGCTGAGACACATCCTATACAGTGGGATATAAAACTTCCGGATTTAAAATCAAGGCTTGTGGCAACTCGAACCATAACCATCCAACAACCTGATGATATCTTAATCAAGGGGATTTTGCTTAAACGATTCTCTGATCTTCAAATAAGCATCTCTGATAATGTTCTAGAATATTTACTGACACACATAGAAAGAAGTTATTCTGCAATTCAAAATATTGTTTTATTACTTGATGAGGCTAGTTTAGCAGAACAAAAAAAGGTTACTTTACCCCTTATAAAAAGAGTTCTTAATTTGTAAGAAAGGCGGGACCTAAATTCATAAAAGAACTTAAGCCCCTTTAAACTTCACATGGGTCTTGCTTCACCGATAACGCAGCGATTCACCCAATTAACTTTATCAATTGGAGCGACATAAGGAGGGATATGATTCCTACAGTAAGCATGACTGCGTACGAGAGGAGCAACTATAGCGGGCGCAACTGCTATAGCTCCAGGAACAATAACTCTTCTTGCAGGTGGAACAACGGACTCTCTCACGAATAATGGGGCGCCTTACAATCACCACAGCGGACGCTTGTGGAGCAAATCCCGTAAAATCCATCGCTAGGATAGAAAGGATGACACTAACAACAATTTTTTTCATTGTAAAATATCCCTTTTTTACTATTCAAAAAAATTTTTGAAAAAAATATTAGTTAAAATAAATTAATTATTATTAACTATAAATAAATTATACCATATAATTTACTAATTATTGTTTAATTATTAATATATTTATTAGAATTATTTTTTAGAGGAATTTTAATGTTAAATATTGTAAGTGGTTTTATAATAAACCACTCACAATACTTACCTAATGATCTAGGCTTTAACGACACATTAATGGATGATTTGCACAATAGATGGGATGTTTAAAAGGACTAACTCCTCCGTTAACAATAATACGCTCTTGTACGATTGGCCTTCTAACCCACCAAGCGAATGCTTGAGAAGAAAGTCCAAAGGCATCCATTATAAGGAATGAACATACGATACTTAAGAGAAATTTTTTCATCGTAAAACCCTCCTTTTTTACTTTGCATCATTAATATAAAAGAAATTTATCCTTTTACAATAGTTATTAACAATAACTATAATTCATTATAACAATTTATTTACTAATTATTATTTAATTTTACAAGTATAATTACTTTCTATTTCTTAAAATCTCAAGTTAATCCACGACAAATCAGCTGATTGAAAAAAATGTCTGCTTGCTTACATTTAAAAATCTAAAATAAATGCCATTAACAAAAGAGCCCGCTTACATAAGCGAGCTCTCGAGAAGGTCCATAAATAAGAGCTTTTAAAGCGTAAAACCTACTTTTCCGCTATACTGTTGGCTCCATATCAATTCAAGAAGTGTACGTCCTATTTGCAAATGCTTTTCTGTCCCCTCGTTAATGCCCAACTCTGACCAAGAATTAGGATGCTTAGGTAAAGTAGCAGCGTGGTGAGGATGCATATTAAGCTGGCTAATAGCAGGCCTATGTTCTTCACCAAGATTTTTCTTCTTAAGCTTTGATATACTTTTAGAGACGTTTGAACCGTTTTTTCGAGAATCATACTTATTTTCTAACATGCTATAATTATTAACCCAAGCAGTATGCATAACGTTCCATGGAATTCCTTCCCAGGTTTTTGGAAGATTGGCATCTTCATCTCCCTTTTTTTCTTTACCTGTGAGCTTTGCATCTTCGAATTTTTTTCTCTCAGCAGCGAGTACTGCTGCTCTTTCTTCTTGAGCTTTTAATTCTTCCTGCAGTTTAGCTATTTTTGCTTGTTCAAGTTCGAGTTCTGCTTAATTATTTTGTAATGTCAAAGCTTGGATTTTTCCTTGAAGTTTAGCTTCCTCAGACTGTTCTTCTATTGTCGTTGCTACAGATGAAGCCCAACTAGAAGTAGAGAAAATTACTCCAACTATTAAAGTCATCAATAAACTTAATTTTTTCATATTTTTTCCTTTCTTCAGATTCATAACAACATGTACTATAAATAAAATTTCAAGAGAAAACTATTTTAAATTATTATGCAAGTTTCCCCTATTGTACTCTGGTTTCGTCAAGATTTACGCCTTCAACATCACCCTGCTTACGAGGCAGCAAAAGCTACTGGTCAGCCGATCATACCACTTTATATTTTGGATGATGACTCGACTAATTCATGGAAAATTGGGGCTGCCCAACAATGGTGGTTGCATTATAGCCTTCTTTCTTTAAACAAGGATATTGAAGCGCAAGGTGGTCAGCTTATTCTGCGCCGTGGTAATCCTACTGAAGTATTCGAAAGTATCTTTAAAGAGTCTGGCGCTCACAACATTTACTGGAGCCGTTGTTATGAACCTTTCGCTATTGCCCGCGATACCCAACTTAAAAAGGATTTTATTGCTCAAGGTATTAATGTGAAAAGTTTTAATGCTTCCTTGTTATTTGAGCCCTGGAAGATTCAAACTCAGCAAGGCCAGCCCTATAAGGTTTTTACGCAATTTTGGAAGAGATGTCTGGCTCAAGGACCTCGCTTTTCAACATTTGAAAAAACCCCTCCCCCTCAATTTTATACACATCTCAAAAGTGAAAACCTTGAGTCTTGGGAATTAACCCCAACACGCCCGAATTGGGCCAAAGGATTTTCTGACCTATGGCAACCTGGTGAGCATGGAGCGCAGCAAAAGCTTGAAGAATTTATGGCTCATCATCTTAAAAATTACAAAGAAACACGAAACCTACCCGATAAATATGGAACATCCCGCCTTTCCCCCCACCTTCATTTTGGTGAAATAAGTCCCCATCAAATTTGGCAACGCGTTCATCAATCTTCAAGTTTAACCTCTTCCTCTGAAAGATATCTTTCAGAAATTGGCTGGCGTGAATTTAGTTATCATCTTCTTTATCATTTTCCTTCTTTACCTGAACGACCTTTCCAAGAAAAATTTGCCGCCTTTCAGTGGCAGCATAACAGCCATGCACTTGAAGCATGGCAAAAAGGACAAACCGGTTATCCTATTGTAGATGCTGGAATGCGCGAACTTTGGCATACAGGGTGGATGCACAATCGTGTACGGATGATTGTTGCCTCATTTTTAACAAAACATTTGTTAATTCCTTGGCAAGAGGGTGAGAAATGGTTTTGGGATACACTTGTGGATGCTGATCTCGCAAACAATGCTGCAAGTTGGCAATGGGTTGCAGGATGTGGCGCAGATGCCGCCCCTTATTTCCGGATTTTTAATCCTATTCTTCAAGGAGAGAAATTTGATCCAGAGGGGTACTATGTACGTCAATGGGTTCCTGAACTAAAAAATTTGGCAAATACATTCATCCATAAACCTTGGCAAGCCTCTGAAACAGAATTGCGACAAGCGGGCATTACATTAGGAAATACTTATCCTCATCCGCTTGTTAACCATGAGGCTGCTAGAAAACTTGCCCTAGAAAGCTATCGACAACTTTAAAATATATGTTTTTAACTAGTTTTTCTTCTCATCTCAGGGTAATGTGCGCCATAATCATTAATGAAATGAGTTTATAAGATATGCCAAAAATAACTTTTATTACACCTAAAGGTGAAAAAGTCCAAGTGGATGCTCCTGTAGGTCTCTCAGTTCTTGAGATTGCGCACCAAAATAATATTGACCTTGAAGGTGCTTGCGAAGGATCTCTTGCATGTTCAACATGTCATGTGATTGTTGATTCAGAATGGTATGATGCTTTACCCGAAGCACAAGAAGAAGAAGAGGACATGCTTGATCTTGCTTTTGGCTTAACTCGTACATCTCGGTTAGGATGCCAAATTATTATTACGGAAGAGCTTGATGGCTTGATAGTTACCCTTCCCGCAGCCACACGTAACATGATGGTGGATTAAAGAGTGCATCCGTTGAAATGGACAGATGTCCATGAGATCGCCATTTCTTTAGAAGAACTTCATCCAGAGGTTGATATTCTTCAAGTTCGTTTCACGGATCTCTGGAAATGGGTTCAGGAACTACCAGGATTTGACGACGATCCTCAACGTTCTAATGAACGTATCTTAGAAGCCATTCAGATGGCATGGCTTGAGGAACGAGACTAATATTTCTCACTAATTTTTATTTTTTTATAAAAAACTGTAAATTTTACGTTTTTGTTAAATCTTTTTTAAGCAATCGCCTGTTATTTTCTTTTCACACACGCAGCAGGGGGCTGCTGTAGCGCCATGATAAAATATAAAACAGGGAAGGCTAAAAGGTACAACCACCCCCACGAATTTTCTTCTAATTTTCTTGATTTTTATTCCTTAAAGATTGTAAAAACAACGGTATGAAAATTGTTGTCGCAGCTCTTTATAAATTTATCAAACTTCCCGATTATCGCGAATTGCGTAATCGTCTATTTGATCTTTGCCAAAGGAATGACATTCGCGGTACTTTATTATTGGCTCCAGAAGGTCTCAATGGAACAGTGGCGGGTACACGAGAAGCCATCGATAATCTTCAAGCTTTTTTACATAATGATGGTCGTTTTGAAGGAATTGAGTATAAAGAATCTTTTGTCGACTATTACCCCTTTTATCGCCTTAAAGTAAGAATTAAAAAAGAGATTGTAACGCTTGGGAAGCCTCATTTAGATGTTGAAAAGCTTACGGGAACTTTTGTTGAACCTGAGGCCTGGAATGCTTTAATCAGTGATCCTGAAGTTCTTGTTGTTGATACACGAAATACTTATGAAACAAAGATTGGGACGTTTAAAGGGGCACATGATCCTGAGACCGACACATTTCGTGAATTCCCCGAATTTGTTGATCATTTCCTAAAACAAAAGAAAAAGCAAAGAATTGCGATGTTCTGTACGGGGGGTATTCGCTGCGAAAAAGCCTCGAGCTATCTCCTGGAACAAGGTTTTGAAGAAGTCTATCAGCTTAAAGGTGGTATCTTAAAATATCTCGAGACAACTCCAGCTGAAGACAGTTTATGGCAAGGCGAGTGCTTTGTATTTGATAACCGCGTTGCGGTAAAAGAAGGCGTCGAAGAGGGGATTCATGATTTATGCTTTGGCTGTCGTGCGCCCCTATCCGAAGCAGACAAGTTTTCTTCAGAATATGAAGAAGGTGTGACTTGTCCTTCCTGTTATGCGCAACATAGTGAAGAAAAGAAAAAGCGTCTACGCGAACGCCAAAAGCAAATCCTTTTAGCGCGTAAAAGGCAACAACAACATATTGGTCGCACAGTTTCTAAAAGCGTTTATTCTTAAAAACCTAGCCATCTTGCAACTTTAGAACGAACCTTACCGCAAAACGGAGAAAGAACTGTTGTCCAATGCCTATCAATTGAAACTGCTTCTACCACGGTTTCTAATGCAAAAACACCAGCAACTGCAAGCATGGGAAGATCTAATTCACTACTTCCCATTCCATAATAAATTGTAGATAATAAAGCTGCTTGTGCTCCTTCTAACAACATAGGCACAGTATTTTGCATTAGCCTTTTACTTAAAATATTAATTTTATCGCTCTCAAACACTATAGTTAAAGCAGTAGAAGCAACAGCAAGAGAGGTAGAAATAGCAAAATTACTATCCTTATCCTCATATCCAAAAGTACTTAAAGTATTACTTGCCATAGACTTAATCATTAAAGCTTTTGGAATGCTAAGGACCGAATTTAGGATTATGCTGATGATCGGTTGCTGAAAATTATGCTGCGTCTGACCTAGAGTTCTATTTGCTATACAATCATTAAACTCCATTCTTTTAATCAATTCGCTACTTGCACGAAATGGAAGAATAATTGCAGCAAATAATGGAAAATTATGCTCAGTTCGCATTCCAATATGAACGATTGGAAACACCCCGTTAAGAACTGAATGAGCTAACTGCGCTGTCGAAACTAAAAAATTATCATTTTTCTCAATTGACTCTTGAATTATTGCCTTACATGAATAGGCGCCGTAATTCCCATCACACCTCCTATTATTGGATATGATAAGTTTCTTGGAGCATTATGCGTAGCTCTATACATAAAAAGCATGCCTGGTTCAATTTGTGTAGCAGTAAGACCACCTAAAACCTGTCCTGATTTTTTAACCTTACGACCAATGTCCTGAATATTTTCATCACATGCATAACAAGAAAACAGGTTCATCAAGATTATAATAAGCATCCCTATTTTAAGGCTTTTGGATAATTGTATTAACATATTTTCTTTCTTTGAATTTTGTTAAATTTAAACGAAAAAGATAAATCTTGTCAATATATCAAGCAACCAAGGGTTTGAATTAAAAATAAAAATTTACAACTTTTAATAAGAAAATATTAAAGAATTAAAATCCCAAGCATGATTAATATAATTTTAAACCTTTTACTGTACTGTTTCAAAGTTAACTAAAAAAAGGGATTAAATTATGAAAGTGAAGAATCTTGTTAAATTATTGTCAGCTATATGGACAATCGGCGCTATCAATGCTTTTGCATGCCCTGTTGTAACAGTCGCTCAAGTTAATACAATGATTCAGAATGAAGCAAATGGCCATGGAAATTTACACCAAAATGTTGTTGGCTGGGATGGAAGAATTGATTGGTACTCACAAGGAGGGGTACATCCTGCCCAACCAGTAAATAATGTCGGCGTACCGCATACTTATGGCGCTGCTGCTATCACTGTGAATACCGTCGCTGTAACGCCTCATGGCCTACAAAATATGGGCGGACATAACTTTTGTTCTTACGTAATAAGTTACGTCTTAAATGGAAATCACTATGCCGCAATCTTAAACCTGCAACAATAAGCTTTATTAAAAAAGGCTGGTTAATTGGTTTTGGAGCATCCTAAAAAGATAGGATTCTCCTTTATCATTTGTTGGAAAACAAATTTTAATGCGTTTCAATTTCTGTGTAATGACTATTTTTCATTTGGAACGCCCGATTAGTTTCTAGCCATTCGGCAGGGAAAGTAGCGGCGGCTCCTCTATCAAGCTCATGAAGCATTGTCTTATAATCCAACCAAGCAAGTTTATATAAATTCTGTTGTTCTGGGTCCCCAATTTTTCCTTCTTTTTTCAAGTCACTATAAACATCAAGAATTAATTCCAAGTTAGGTTGTCTGCTTTCATCCGCAATAGAAAAACACTCTAGCCCCTTTAAAGTAAGCCATTTTAATAACACAGGCAGATCCTCACGTTGCAATTCGTGAACAAATTTTATATAACGAGGTGCTGATCCTTTTCCTAGCCAGCTGCCCTTATCATCAATTAAAATACTTGCTTCTTTAAAGGCTTCTTTACTTTGAAGTATCCAAAATTCCTCATCTTTCTTATCAAAATAAGTGCTTTCTTTTTTTTGAATTCTTTTGAGCTCTGTGTCTTCACGTGAAAGTGAAGTTGCAAGAACTGTATTCATTAATAATAGTAAAGCAATGAAACTAAATAAAACTTTTTGCAACATATTAAAGTACTCCTATTTTAATATTATGAATATTATTATTTTTATATTCCTTTACTAAGACAAATTCTATAAAAATCATGATAACAACATGGCTTTAACATCTTCGATAGAGACAATACCTGATTCTTTTTGAGGAAGTTCCGATAGTTTTTTACTTAATCTTAAATGTTCTTCCTCAACAATTCTTCTCTTTAAGTCTTGAAATTCTTTATTATAAAATTTCATGTTTAAAAGAAGTAAAATTGATGCATCACTAGGAAATTGTGAACTTATAGGGACATAAAATGGATATTTATCTTCATAAGGATGATTATACGAAATCATGAATTGTAAGGCAATGTCATTCATGCCATATGATTGAGCCACCTTTGCACGCATCACTTGGAAAAAAGACCCTATCAATTTATCCTTTGCTAAATGTCCACAGCATCCTATCAAACAGCTTTTGCAAGGCGTTTTTGTTGAATGCAACTGCACAACTATTCTTTGTAACCGTTTACCCCCTAAAAGTGGTCCAACAATTTGCTTTGCTAATTCAATACGTCTAAGTTCAGTACCTAATAAATCAAATAAAAGAAGAGGTTCACTACAGCCGAGATTAAAATATTGTGAATTTAAAAGATCACCTAGTTTCCGAGTAGATAATTGATTTTGAATACTATTAATAAACTCCGTCACATTTTTATTAGTTCTAGTTTCTCCCATACCTTTAAACTCAAAATCATCGTTCTTAAGACACATAAATAATTCTTGATAGACCGCTTGGATAAAATTATATGAAGCTTTCTCTATGTTTGCTTCTAAAGATGAAGTTGTTGCGTCAACTGGCGTTGAAATAGACCGTAGTTTTTCTCTAAACCTATGTAATTCAGAGATTATTTTTTGTTTATTCAAAAGCAAAGCATCTATTTCTTTTTGTTTTGCTTGCGCAAATTTTGCTAAATCTAAAGCATTGCCCCTAACTTCTTTTGAGATTGGTGGCATAATTTGATTAGGATGTTCCACGTATTTTTCAATGTGACTTAAAAATTCAACTGCATCTATTATTGTTGCCAACAAAGGTTGCAATCTTTGTCGAATTTCAATATAGCCCCTTTCACCATGACTTACTGTCTGAACATCTATCTCATGCGTTGTTTTCTCTTTCCGGCCTTGACCAAGAGATACGGAACCATTACCACTTAAGTAAAATTGCCCTTTACATGAACGTGGGTCAAAGATCTCAATGCACTCACATGTACCATCCTCATAAATACGATAAGCGCACAATTGAGCTACATTCGTCGCTTTTGCAATATTATATTTCAATCTAAAAGCTTCTTCTCTCGTAATCATTTCTCGCGTCTGTCTCAAAATATCCGCGGGAATATTAAAATCTTCACTGGCAACACAAGCCTGTTTGATACGAGGAAGCCCTTGCATATTCTCAGCTTTAAAATCTTGAATAATATCAGTGTCCAGATCACAAAAAGAAGTTGCCTCTGCTAAAAGCGAAAAACTTAATACGAATAGAATCTTTATAATAAAAACTTTCCCATTAATTATAAGCATTTTTTAATTCTCGTAAAAATTTCACTATTTCTTAATATAAGCATAATATATCTCAAGTAAATGGTACAAATGCTACAGGCAAAATAGCTTTTTCATGGATTTGACCATTAGCATCCTTTTTGACCAGCGTGAGCATTTGGGTTCTCCCCTTTCCACCCAAAGGAATGACCATATGCCCATTAGGACTTAATTGATCAAGAAGCGCATGGGGAATGGTATCACACGCTGCCGTGATAAGTATTCCATCATAAGGCGCATATTCAAGCCACCCTTCGGCCCCACTTCCAATCAAGGGATAAATATTTTTATATTCACATTCATTAAAATGACGCTGAGCCGTTAGAGAAAGTTCAGGAATAATTTCAATGGTATAAACTTCTTTAACGATCTGAGCTAAAACTGCGGATTGATATCCAGTCCCCGTGCCAATCTCTAACACTTTTTGACCTCGATGCGGTTGGATCAATTCTGTCATCAAAGCGACAATAAGAGGTTGAGAGATTGTTTGACCGCACCCAATTGGCAGAGCTTCATCAAAATACGCGAATTCTTTTAATTCTTTGCTGACAAATTGAGCCCGTGGAACTTTTAAAAGAGCTTGCTCAACCTCTAAGGATAAGTCAGAAACACCTGTAAGATGTGCCGTATCCCGAATTCCTTGTTTAATAAACTCAACCATTTGTGCATGGTCATTTTTTTGATAATCAATTTTTTGGACTAACATTTTTATTCTCCTTATAATTTAAAATATTTAATTATTTATTTTCCTTGATACACTTAGCTAAAAATCTACTCAAGCATACCTAACTTGTAACAACTTAAACGAGTTTAAAATCTTCACTATTCTCTCCATCTATGTTTCCTGAAGCCCCCAGCAAAAAAACTTTGTGTGCTCTAAATTCCTGAGGCAAAATTGCTTCATAAAGTTCTTAAAGTGATTCAAAAAGAGTTTTTCATTTTTTATACATTTCATCGTTATATTTCCTTTCTTTTATAGTTCAAAATTTAAGGCAAAGTTTGGGCATTGCCTCACAAAGTAGGCTAAAAAAATTAATTATATTTTTTAGTCTTTTTAGAAGAGTAAGAGGTGAAAAATTAAGATATTTTTTGTACTCTAGAGAAGGCCTAACAAAAACATAACCTAATCTCTTAATCATCTATAATAAGCGTAACACAATTGCGTACAATTTTCAAGGATTTTTCTTTAAAGTTTTAAGTATTTTATCATTATTTTTCAATATGTTATAAAATAATTTTGCGTCCTTTTTTCACAAAAAAAATGCCCTTAGATTATCTGTTAAAATCAAAAGGTTATTTTTTAATATTAAAAGTAAATATTTTTAATATTTAATTTTTTACAAACATCTTAATTGCTTATTTGTCTATTTTTGGCTATGGTTATTTAACTATTTTTCCTTAGTTTAAATAAATACTTTTTAATTATAGGAGTTTAACAATTGCAAATAAGTTTACTTTCCCTCATTTTAGGCTATTTCTTGATTTCATCTCCTTTTGAATCTTTAAAAGCAAGCGATAGTGAAGAAGAATTATTACAACCAAAATCAGGGATCAAAGCTCCTCATCCAAGTTTAGCACCTGGACAAACTTTAGAAGTTTCTGAATTACAAAAAAAGCTGGCCGTTTTGGAAAAGCAGTCAAAACGAAAAGAAGCGAGTTCTAAGCCAAGTAGTCCCTCTTCACCAGATAAAACTAAAACGAGAGAACACAAAAGCTCAAAAGACTCCAATAAATCTAGTTCTCGTCATGAGAAATCTTCTGAAAGTTCAAGCAAACATAAACCTTCAAAAAGAGTATACGCATCTAAGCGAGGTCATAAAGATGCGTCGCCACTAACGCATAAGACAGTGGATAGTTCTCCAGAAAATCAACCAACTGTCACCTCCAGCACGCCTCAAATTTCTTTAGAAGCAAAAGAAAGCCCCGCACTAAATCAAGTACAAAAAAGCAAATCAACAAAGACGACTACAAGCAGCTCATCTTCTGAAGTAAAAAAGTCAAGCGAACGAAAAGATAAGCAAAAACAAGAATCTAACCAAGAAATGGCTGACAAAGAAAAGCCTTCTAAGAAAAAAACTCCTCCTATTGATAATACTTATTCATCATTAGGTATAAAAATGCCTCAAGCTTCAAAAACTCTTTTTGCACCAAAACAATTATCCCCTTTTTACATCATGCTTGCAATAGCTGCGGGGACAAGACTAGAGGAAAAAGTACATGATATGACGAAACAAAAAGATTTGGTTAAAAAGCAAAATAAAATCTATATTCCAGAACTCGATCAAATTGCAGGTTATAAAATGATGCAAGCTGGTACTTTGGATACTTTAAAAACAAATCTTTTTTATGATGACTTCTCAGAATTAGTAGATATTCAAAACCTTCTCAAACTTATACGTATTACTGGCGTAGATAGTATGGACAATATAAAAATGGAAGTGTTTATGGATAAAGCTAAAACACTCATTAAAAAGTTAGAGCCAGAGTATCTTAAAAAAATTAAGATTACGACTCGATTCGATGAAATTGATAAGCGTGAAGATAATACTCTTGGAGGTGATCAATTTAAGGGAAACTTTGGGGTTTATAATTTCTATAAGGAAGGAATCCTTATCCCTGGTATACAAGTACGCATGACTTTTTCAAAGCTAAAATAATTAAAGAAATTGGGCGACAATAATAAAAGGCTAGAGCTTTTCTAGCCTTTTTTTCTTATATTCTAGTTTTTCCTTCATCAAGACCGTGACTCATTTTCTTTCCTTATTTTTCTCCACGTTTTATGATGCTCAAAATGCTTAAGGTACGTTTCTGAAAACACATGCCCACCCTCACCATTTGCAACAAAATAAAGCTCTTTTAGTTTTATGGAAAAAAGACTTAAGCTTCCCTATTCATTAATTCTAATCGTTCTGGACACATAGTTTATATTCTGGGTTCACTTACAATACGTACAAATCGTCTGCGCACATCAGAGATGCAAAAAAATCATCCCTCTCTCCTTGAAAAAAGAAATATAATCCCCAAATGACAAATATAACCTCTAACATTTAATGGTGTGACTAATGTACAATAAAACAAAAATCTTACTACTTCTTAGCTCTCTTGCAATAACCCAAGGAACTTTTGCCTGTTCACTTCAAGAGGAACTGCCCACAAATTTAGCTGTAATTACAACCCCAATGTACCTATATAGTGATGAGATGACTAAACTTATTTCAGATAAAGAAAACATTGTAAAAAAGTATGCTCCTGACAACATTTCAAGGAAAAGCTTTAATGGCCTCAAAACTGTTGATACTATTGATATAGGGGAAATGAAATACAGCATTTCTGGCATAAGATCCGCAAAAGGGGATACTCCTCAGATAGAGTTAAAACGTCAAAAATTTATTGATTCTTTGCCTCACGAGTATGCTCTATGGACCAATACAATAGGGGGCCTTTTAGTTCGAGGTATCAGTGTTGATCCCGAGTTTTATGTCCAAATACAATATTCTTATACGCCTGGCCCTCTAGATCGGTCTGGAACACAAGAATATTGTTTGACGGTAGAAACTCCCCTAAACAGTTTAGATAAATCAGCTTACCAAAAGATCACAAAGGAAATACAGAAGCTAACCGACTATCAAGCCCTAGATAGCTTAGATCAAAGTCAAGAAAGTCTTCAATATAAGCCTTTATGGAATAAAATTAAAACGCCCGTTACGCATCATGAGAAGTTGCTTGAACAAGCAGACTTAACATTGAACAAGGCTATTGAAAATTACACTCAACTTCGTAAGGCACGTCTTCAATTTTTAAGCAGTTATGCAACAGAAGCCGGTAAAGACAAAGCAATAGTCAGACATTTTAATATTCAAACACTAGAATATAGAAAATATTTAAGCAATACGGCACAAGAACTTTCCACGATGAAAGATGAAAATAAATTACGTGATAAACTTGTTGAATTACAAAGTAATTCTAGTCGTTTTTCAAAACCCTTAATAGAATTTCCTAAATGGTTTGAAACAAAAGATACAAAGGCTGAACTTTATATCTCTTATTATTCCATGTGGAAATAATAATTGCCTTGCTAAGCTCATAATAAGGCTAGGTTCGTAAGAAGGAGCATCAAACATATATCTTAAGAATTTTGATGCTTCTATTCCTTCTTTGGTTTTCATCATGTTAGACAGAAGGAACTTCCTCTGCTCATGCGCTTTTGTGTCTACATCTTTAAGATTAAGGAAGCGTAGATACGACCTTTTTCCTAAGTTTTCGCCAAGCTTTATGATGCTCAAAGTGCTTGCCGTACGTCTCAGAGAATTCATGCCCGCCTTCCCCATTCGCAACAAAATAAAGATCTTTTGTATCTAATGGCGCAAGAACTGCTTTTAAAGAAGCAATCCCAGGATTACAAATAGGGGATGGCGGCAGTCCTTTATTAAGATAAGTGTTATAAGGCGTTGGTTTCTTAAGTTCGGCTTTAGAAAGATGCCGATTTAAAGCTAATCCTTGCTCTCTATAAAGACCATAAAGAACTGTTGCATCACACTGCAGCGGCATTCCCACACGCAAGCGGTTTAAAAAAACAGCAGCAATACGTGGCCGTTCTTCAGGAATAGCTGTTTCTTTCTCAACTAAAGAAGCCAGTATTACAGCTTCTTGAAGCGTTTGATAGGGAAGCGTTAAGGAACGCGCTTGCCAGAGTTTCTTAGCTTCTTTTTGAAAAGACTTCTGCATACGCTTGATAAGGTCACAACGTTTTTCTCCGTAAGAAAAGTGGTATGTCTCCGGCAATAATGTGCCTTCTTCTGGGATTGCACAGTCTCCATGTAAAAATGGAAGGGCTTCCAATCTCTTTATAATGTCTGCCGATGTTGTCCCTTCTACCACTGTAAAACGACGAACAACAGTTTCTCCCTGCTGCATCTTTGCAATAATATCCTTTAAACGATGAGGTGGATGAAACTCATACTCGCCAGCCTTTAAAGGAGAGAAGCGACTGAGAAGGTAAGTCCAAAGCTTAAAAGTTATTTCTGTGGATATGACCTCATCGTGCTTTAGGATCTGAGCCATTTTCTGAATTGAAGTATGTGGCGGAATGATAACGATATGTGACTTATCATCCCCGACTTTTGTTCCGTAAGAAATAAGGAAAAAAGCGCTTGCAATAAAGATTTTACAACCAATTAAAAGAGTAAGAAATATAACCAGAGGCTTTTTCATGATCTACCCCTAACTAGCGCCCTTCAAGATAAGGCATTGAAATTTATGAAAATGCCTTAAAAACAAGAGAAGCATTTGTCCCACCAAAACCAAAAGAGTTAGAAAGAGCAACTTTCACATTCTTTTCTTTGGCTTTATGTGGAATTAAGTCCATACCCTGACAAGTTTCATCCACATTATCGAGATTCAATGTTGGCGGCATGATGCCATCAACGATACTCATAATTGAGAATATAGATTCAACTGCTCCAGCAGCTCCTAAAAGGTGGCCTATAGAAGACTTTGTTGATGACATTGAAAGCTTTTCATTATGATTGCCTATCAAACGTCTTACTGCTCCAAGTTCAATCTCATCTCCTAAAGGAGTCGATGTTCCATGTGCATTTACATAATCAACATCTTTTGGGTCTAATTTTGCATGGCGAAGAGCCGATTGCATGGACCGAAACGCACCATCACCTTCTGGATGAGGTGCTGTCACATGATGAGCATCTCCAGAAAGGCCATATCCAACCAATTCAGCATAAATTTTTGCACCACGCTTTTTAGCATGCTCAAGTTCTTCTAAAACAAGAACGCCAGCGCCTTCACCCATGACAAATCCATCTCGGTCACGGTCCCATGGACGAGAAGCGCGCTCAGGTGTATCATTAAAACTTGTTGATAAAGCTTTCATGGCTGAGAAACCGCAAATACCCAATTCATTAATTGCAGCCTCCGCTCCTCCTGCAATCATCACATCTGCATCACCATATTGAATAAGACGTGAAGCATCTCCAATAGCATTCGCACTTGTAGAACAAGCAGTTACGACAGAATGATTAGGACCTTTAAAGCCATACTTAATAGAAACATGCCCAGATGCTAGATTAATTAAGCAAGAAGGAATAAAGAAAGGCGTAACGCGACGCGGACCTTGTTCAAACATAACTTTGGCAGCTTCTTGGATACGGGTGAGTCCACCTATTCCTGAGCCAATAAGAACGCCTGTCCTTACCCTAGATTCTTCGTCTTCTGGTGTCCAACCTGCATCATTAATAGCTTGGGTTGCAGCCGCAATACCATAAACAATAAACGGGTCAACCTTCCGTTGATCTTTTGTCGAAAGATATAAATCAGCATCAAATGCGCCGTCTTGCATCCCGCTTGGAAGCTGGCCCGCAACACGACAAGGTAAGTCTGTTGCATCAAACTTTTCAATTTTGGAAAGACCAGATTTGCTAGAAATCAAGTTCCGCCAGGTTGTCTTGACGTTAGCCCCGAGAGGGCTAACCATTCCTATGCCTGTAACTACAACACGTCGCATTTAAACTCTACTTACTTCTTTGTGTTTTCCTCAAGCAACTTAACGGCATCGCCAACTGTTTTGATCTTTTCTGCAACATCATCAGAAATTTCGACACCAAACTCATCTTCAAATGCCATTACTAGTTCAACTGTATCTAAGCTATCTGCGCCTAGATCGTCCATAAAGCTTGCTTTATCTGTAACTTTTGCTTCATCAACGTTAAGACGTTCAATAATGATTTTTTTGACTCGATTTGCTACATCACTCATGAGTATTTCCTCAATTGGTTAAAAAATAAAATTAATGTTTCCTAAAATTCGCAACGGACTTTAACACAAAGTTTTCAAAACTCAAACCCTCAAATCATCGCCATCCCACCATTTATGTGTAATGTTTGTCCTGTAATGTAACCGGCCTCTGCACTTGCAAGAAAAGCAACGCCTGCGGCTACTTCTTCAGGAAGTCCCATCCGTCCTTGTGGGATCGTCATTAAAAGCTTCTCTTTATGCGCTTCTGGAAGAACATCTGTCATAGGTGTTTGAATGAAACCAGGAGCAACACAATTAACTGTAATTCCTCGCGAAGCAATTTCTTGAGCCAAAGATTTTGACATTCCAATAACGCCCGCTTTAGACGCGCAATAATTCGCTTGCCCTGGATTGCCCGTCACCCCCACAATTGACGTAATATTAATAATTCTGCCGTCTCGGCGCTTCATCATTCCTTTAACGGCAGCACGCATCAAACGGAAAGTTGCCCCCAAATTAACATCTATAACTTCTGAGAACTCATCGTCTTTCATGCGCATCAATAAATTGTCACGTGTAATCCCTGCATTATTAACGAGAATATCAACTTGTTCCATAATTCCTTCAGCTTGAGGAATCAAATTTTCAACTTCCTCTGCATTTTTAAGATTACAAGGAAGAATATGAACGCGCTCTCTAAGTTCTTGGGCAACCTTTTCAAGCGCTTCACGACGAGTCCCTGAAAGAGCAACGACCGCACCTTGTTGATGAAGTGCTTTAGCAATCGTTGCCCCGATCCCTCCGGAAGCCCCCGTAATTAATGCTTTTTTCCCATTTAAATTAAACATTTAGTCCTCACTATTGCTTTAAGAAAACATCTATATCTGCAGGTGTTTGAATTGATATACCCTCTAACTCGGGGGCTATTCTTTTTGTTAATCCTGTTAAGACTTTCCCTGCCCCAACTTCAATAACTTTTGTCACACCTTGCATTTTCATATAAGAAATACTCTCACGCCAGCGCACACGGTTTGTAATCTGCCGAACCAGCAACCCAGCGTAAGTTTGTGAATTATCCTCAGATTGCGCGGTCACATTAAAGACAACAGGAACACTTGGTGCCTTGAATAGGGTCGCTTCTAATGCTGGCTTCATAGCCTCTGCGCTTGGCTTCATTAAAGAACAATGAAACGGCGCGCTTACAGGTAAAATAACAGCACGCTTAATATTCATGCTTTTTGCAATTTCAATAGCTCGATTAACCGCCTCAACATGCCCACTAATTACGATTTGTCCAGGAGAATTATCATTCGCAATTTCACAAATATCTCTTTGCGCTGCTTCTTTAATAATGTTTTCAACTTGGTCGAGCTCTGCGCCTAAAAGAGCTGCCATTGCTCCCTGACCAACAGGGACAGCAGCTTGCATCGATTCACCTCGTTGTCTTAATAACTTTGCACAATCACTCAATGTTAGAGAACCGACAGCTGCTAAAGCGCTATATTCTCCTAAAGAATGACCTGCAACAAATTTAAGATTCTTTATCTCAACACCTGCTTCTTTTACAAGCGTTCTAACAATTGCAAGACTGACAGCCATTAATGCTGGTTGCGTATTTTGAGTTAACATTAATTGTTCTGAAGGACCATCAAAAATAAGACGTGTAAGATTGATTTTTAAAGTTTCATCAACTTCTTGAAAAACTTCACGCGCCGCTAAAGATGCCTCATAAAGCTCCTTCCCCATTCCAATGAATTGCGATCCTTGACCAGGAAAAACGAATGCTGTAGAGCTCATCAAAATCCTCATTTACGCTTATTATAATAAGCATTTATTATGGCACCAGTCATACCGCCTTAACTTAAAGTGTCAAGAAATTTATTCTCCCTTTAGTTCAAAAGCCGCTTTAAATAAGGCTTGTGTATAAGGATGCTGAGGATTTTCATAAAGTGTAGCTGTTGGCCCATATTCAACAATTAAGCCTTGTCGCATGACAATGACATGCTGACTAATTGCACGAATAATTTTTAAGTCATGGCTAATAAAAATGTAGGTTAAATTATGTTTATCTTGGAGATCTTTAAGCAACTCAAGGACTTCAACCTGAATAGCTCTATCTAAAGCTGAAGTTGGTTCATCAAGAACTAAAATTTGTGGCTTTAAAATAAGAGCTCGTGCGATTGCAACGCGCTGCCTTTGTCCTCCTGAAAATTCATGAGGATACCGATGGCGTGTTTCAGGATCTAATTTTACTTCTTTCAAAGCTTCAATAATAAGCGTTTCTTGTTGCTTATTTGTAAGTTCAGAATGATGAATTTTTAAGCCTTCGCCAATGATCTCACTTATCGTCATTCGCGGACTTAATGAACTAAAAGGATCCTGGAAAACAATTTGAAACTTATGGCGCAAAAACCTTAATTCTTTGCTTTTTAAATGATGAATAGGCTTTCCTTGCAATAATATCTCCCCTTGACTTTCTTGAAGCCTTAATAAAGCAAGGGCAAGCGTCGTTTTACCCGATCCGCTTTCACCAACAATTCCTAAAGTTTCTCCCTGTTTTACATAAAGAGAAACATCTTTAACGGCATGAAAATACGTTTTTGGCGTAAAAAGACCTGATTTACGCATAAATTTAACAGAAAGATTTTTTGCTTCAAGAATTGTAGGAACGTTCTGCGCTAATTTTTTTATACTTGCTTTTGGTTCTGAATTTAATAATTGCTGTGTATAAGGATGCTGAGGATTTTTAAATATATTTTTGGTGTGTCCTGCTTCCACACATTCACCGCGTTGCATGATCACAATTTTTTCTGCCATTTTCTGAACAATTGAGAGATCATGCGTAATAAGCAAAAGCCCCATATTAAACTTTTTTTGCAAGGTGTTAAGGAGCTCTAAAATTTGCGCTTGCGTTGTTACATCTAAAGCTGTTGTAGGTTCATCAGCAATTAATAAAGAAGGCTCAGTTGCCAAAGCCATTGCAATCATGACACGCTGCCTTTGTCCGCCTGATAACTGATGAGGATAGCTTGTCAGGCGTTCAGTCGCATCACTAAATCCAACCAATTCAAGAAGTTCAATTATTCTTTCACGTAGTTTAAGTCCTTTAAAATTCTTATGCAGAACCAGCACTTCTCCTATCTGTTTTTCAATCGTATGAAGAGGATTAAGAGAAGTCATAGGTTCTTGGAAAATCATGGAAATTTCTGCGCCCCTGATTTTACGCAAACGTTCTTCTGAAACTGCTAGAAGGTTTTCATCATTGAACCATATTTCACCATGAGGATGAGACGCACGCGGATAAGGTAATAATTTTAATACAGATAAAGCTGTAACTGATTTTCCTGATCCACTTTCCCCTACAAGTGCCATTGTTTGACCATGCTTGAGATCAAAATTTAGGCCTTTTACTGCAGCATTATCCCCAAAACATATCCATAAATTCTTGAGAGATAGCAAAGAATGAGTCATTAGAATTTGACCTTTCTTGGATCAAAAGCATCTCGAACACCTTCTCCGATTAAGACAAGCAAAGCAAGCATAGAGGCAACACAAAGGAATGAAGTTATACCAAGCCAAGGTGCATGCAAATTATTTTTCCCTTGCGCAAGCATTTCTCCTAATGAAGGCGACCCTGGCGGCAATCCAAATCCCAGAAAATCAAGCGATGTTAAAGTTGTAATAGCACCATTTAGAACGAAAGGAAGATAAGTCAACGTCGCCACCATAGCGTTGGGAAGAATATGCCGGAACATAATATGAAACGTCGAGCCTCCTAAAGCTCGAGCAGCTTTTACGTAATCAAAATTACGAGCTCTTAGAAATTCAGCTCGCACAAGACTTATAAGTGACATCCAGCTAAAAAGAAGCATTAGCCCTAGAAGCCACCAAAAATTTGGTTCAACAAAACTTCCCATAATGATTAATAAATATAAAACCGGTAACCCAGACCAAACTTCAATAAGGCGCTGGCATATGAGGTCGACAGCTCCTCCAAAATAACCTTGAAACCCTCCTACAATTACACCAATGATTGAGCTGATAATTGTTAAAATAAGCCCAAAAAGAACCGATATCCTGAAGCCGTAAATAAGACGTGCCAACACGTCGCGCCCTTGATCATCGGTTCCTAAAAGATTTTCTGAGGTAGGCCTTGAAGGGGCTGGTGTTGGAAGGTCATAATTCACGGTATCATACTTATAGCGAATAAGAGGCCAAATCATCCACCCTTTAGCATTGATTTTCTCTTGAATATAAGGATCTTTATAGTCAGCTTCTGTCTCAAAATCACCTTCAAATGTTCTCTCAGGATAAAATCTAAAGATTGGCAGATAGATCTGTTTATCATAGACGATTAATAGGGGTTTATCGTTTGCGATAAATTCAGCAAAAAGACTGCTAATAAATACCACTAAGAAAATCCATAAAGACCAGAAAGCACGGCGATTTGCTTGAAAATGCTGCCATCTTTTTAGAGTAAGAGGTGAGAAAGTCCCTTTCACGGTTATCCTATTCTTTTTTCAAAATCTATTCTTGGATCAATGAGCATGTAGGTTATATCACCAATAAGGTGGAAAATAAGACCTAATAAAGTGAACATAAAAAGTGATCCAAAAACCACGGGATAATCTCTGGAAATAGCCGTTTCAAATCCTAAAAGTCCTAAACCATCTAAAGAGAATATGACTTCAATAAGTAGGGAACTTGTAAAGAAAATATGCACAATAGCAGCAGGTATGCCAGAAACTACAATTAACATAGCATTGCGGAAAACATGACCATACAAGATTGTTTTTTCATTGACGCCTTTTGCTCGCGCTGTAAGAACATATTGTTTATTAATTTCTTCAAGAAAAGAATTTTTAGTAAGTAAAGTAAGCCCTGCAAACCCTGAGACGACGATAGATAAAATCGGCAATGTCATATGCCAAAGATAATCCATAATCTTCTGACTCCATGTGAGCTGAGCCCAATTGTCTGACACAAGCCCTCGTAAGGGGAAAAGATCCCAAAAACTTCCTCCTGCGAATAACACGATCATGAAGATAGCAAACAGAAAACTAGGAATCGCATAACCAATAATAATAGCTGCACTCGTCCAAATATCAAAGGCTGTTCCATCCTTAACAGCTTTCCTAATCCCTAAAGGAATTGATATAAAATAAATGATAAGAGTTGACCACAGGCCTAATGAAATAGAAACAGGAAGCTTTTGTTTAATTAATTGTACAACAGAAACATCACGAAAATAACTATCGCCAAAATTAAACATTGCATAATTTTTGATCATTAACCAAAAACGTTCAGAAGCAGGTTTATCAAAACCGTACATCTTCTCAAGTTTTTTAATAAATTCTGGATCAAGTCCGCGAGCGCCTCGATATTTACTTTCTATGCTTCCAGTTTGTGATTCGTTTAAATGAGAAGTCTGAAAAGCATCAGCACCGCCTCCCGTAAAACGAGCCGTTGCATCTACGGCAGTCCCTTTAATTTTGGCAATCATCTGTTCAACTGGTCCTCCAGGAGCTGCCTGAATGATCATAAAATTAATTGAAAGGATTCCAAACAAAGTGGGTAGGATCAGAGCAAGACGCCGAAGAATATAGTTAGTCATGATTTAAACTAGTTTTTCTTTTCTGCATCAGTACTCCACCACGCATAAATATCAAGACCGTAAGGAGGAATTGTTTCAGGATGAGACAATTTTTTCCAATAAGCAATGGTATCTTTAGCTCGATACCATGTTGGGATCATAGTATATCCCCATAATAAAAGTCGATCCAAAACCCGACAATAATTAATTAAATCAACTCGACTCGTTGTTGTAATTAATTTTTCAATAATTTCATCAATAATAGGATTTTTAAGTCCAACATAATTTTTACTTCCTTGAATATCTGCACGTGAAGAAGACCAAAATTCACGTTGCTCATTGCCAGGGGAAATACTTTGAGGATAGAGTGCTATAATCATATCGAAATCAAATGTATCGATTCGCCTTGTATATTGAGACGTATCAACAATACGTATTTTGGCATTAATTCCTAGACGCTTCAAATTTTTTACAAAGCCTTGAATAACTCTTTCAAAATCAGGAGAAACTAATAGAATTTCGAATTCAAAAGGTTGGCCTGAGGCGCGATTCACCATGATACCATTTTTAATAATCCAACCCGCTTGTCCAAAAAGTTTTTTGGCCTCATTAAGATTATGGCGAATATTTCCAGAACCATCAGTTTTAAATGCTTTATATTCCTTCGTAAAAATCTCCTCAGGAATCTTTCCTCGATAAGGTTCAAGAATTTTGAGCTCTGCTTGAGAAGGTAATCCTGAAGATGCGAGCTCAGATCCTTGGAAATAACTCTCTAGCCTTGCATAGGCGTCATGGAAAATATTCTTATTAAGCCATTCAAAATCAAGAAAATATCCTAGAGCTTGCCGCACTCGAATATCTTGAAAAAGTTCTCGTCGCAGATTCAAAGCAAGGGCTTGCATTGGCTCTGGATTTTTAGTCTCAATCTCTTGCTGAACTATTTTGCCTTCAACAACAGCTGGAAAATTGTATTCTTGAGCCCATCTTTTTGCTGAGTTCTCTAGTCTAAAATCATAATCACCTCGCTTAAAGGATTCAAACATGACCGTTTCATCACGATAATATTTGTATGTAATGTGATCAAAATTATAACGCCCTTTGTTAATAGGCAGGTTTTCACCCCACCATCCTTTAATACGTTCATAAGTAACTTTATCTCCAGCTTTAAAGTCGCTAATTTTGTATGGTCCGTTTCCTAGAGGCGGGGTAAGGTCAGCCTTTTCAAAACCATGTTTTGTATAAAATGTTTTAGAAAGGATAGGAAATTGGCCTATAATTTGAATGATTTCTTTACTTGCATTCGACCGCAAAATGAATTTAAGTCGCCTATTGTCTAACTTTTCGAGTTTTACGACATCTTCGTAATACGCCTTAAAAAAAGGCTGCCCTTTCGCCTTTAATGTCTCAAAACTATAAATAACATCGTCAACTGTTATAGGAGAGCCATCATGAAAATTGATCCCTTCACGAAGGGTAAAAATAATCCATTCTCTTTGCGATGCTATTTCCATAAACTCGGCGGCATAACAATAAACGGATGAAGGTTCCTCATAAGAAGGGGCTGTTAATGTTACAAACAAGAGAGAAGGATAAATATATGTCATCCCCGCTGCAGGCTGTCCCTTTATAATGAAAGGGTTAAAACTATCATACGTTCCAGGAACACCAAAAACTAAACTTCCTCCTTTAGGGGCTTTGACATTAACATATTCAAAGGATTTAAAGTCTTCTGAATATTTTAAAGGGTCCCCATATAAAGAAACCCCATAAAGAAGCTTCGTCGCTTCTTGCGCATGTACGTTCTGATTAATGAAAAGCAAAGTAAAAGCAATATATAGAAGATTTTTACGAAACATGTTCTCTCCTCTTAAGGCAATGGTTTAGGAGCTTCACTCAAAGTCCGCAGATAAGCGATAAGGTCTGCCCGGTCTTGCCCCTTTTTAAGGCCTGCGAAAGCCATCTTTGTTCCTGGAATAAAGTTTTGAGGTTTATAAATGTAATGACTTAGATTCTCATAAGTCCATTCACCTTGTTTCCCTTTGAATGCTGAAGAGTAGGCAAAGCTATCAGAATGTGCAATTTTGTTCCCCACAATATTCCAAAGGTTAGGTCCAACTTTATTCGCACCTCCTTTTTCAAAGGTATGACATTGCAAACACTTCTTTGCGATGTTTTGCCCGTTTTCAATATTTGCCTTTGCCAGAAGAGGCTCAATTGCCTCTATTGTCTCTTCTGCAGCCTTTGCTGAGCCTACCTGCGTTGCAGTATCTTCAGTAATATCAATTTGATATACATCTTTCGCAAGCCACACCGGTGAGACAAGCCAATCTGCAATTTTATGACTTACCATACCAATTAGCAAAGCGAGCAGGATTGCACATAATACTTTGTTGAGCTCGAAACCATCCATGACCTACTTTATAGGCTCCCTTTTTATTTTTTCTCCCGAAATAACAAGATGTGGCCTTTGAACGATGTTTTCAACTTGTCCATTCTTCTTTAGCTCTACAGCTTGTACTTCTCGTGTTACACTTTCAAGTTGGGGAAGTACAGGAATTTCTTCAAGTGAATTTGCAACTTCTAACGATTTAAGACGTCGAGCACTAGGCAAAACACGGCTTTCCAAAGATGCGACAGTGTTATTATAAGCCTTAACTGTGCCATTAATTGTCTGCCCCAAACGTGCAAAATGGCTTCCCATATCCGATAGCCTCTTATATAAATCTCGGCCTTCTTGACTAATCTCACGCGCATTCTCAGCAAGAGCTTCTTGACGCCATCCATAAGCAATCGCATGGAGTAAAGCAATCAGAGTTGACGGCGTCGCCAACATAACTTTCTTTTCAACACCCACCTCAATAAGGTTAGGATCTTGCTCTAAGGCAGCGCTAAAAAATGTTTCTCCAGGTAAAAATAAGATCACAAACTCAGGTGTTTCAGATTGTTTGAACTGATCCCAATAAGACCGTTGGCTTAAGTCTTGGATATGCGCACGCACCTGCCGAGCATGATCTTTTAAATAAGATTGCCTTTGACTTTCATCGTTTGCCTCCAAAGAAGCCAAATAAGCAGCCAACGGCGCTTTGGCATCAATGACAATTTTCTTTCCACCAGGCAGATTGATGATCATATCAGGACGAAATCGTGTTTCATCCGCAATAATAGTGTTCTGTTCAACAAAATCGCAATGCGCACTCATCCCACTCATCTCAACGACTCGCCTTAATTGCATTTCACCCCATCGCCCTCTGATATGAGGTGTTTTCAAAGCCTTAACAAGGTTTGCTGTTTCGAGACGTAGATCTTTTTGCGTAACTGCCAATTCGTGAATCTGATGGCGTAAGACCTCGAAAGTACTAATTCTTGTTTTCTCAAGCAATTCAAGCTTCTGATCCACATTTGAAAGAGACGCTTTAATGGGGGTAAGTAATTCGTTGATAGCTTGCTGTTTTTCTTTTAAATCCCCCTTAGCATTTTCTTGAAGGCGCTCAAAAGTGCTTTTCGCAAGATCTAAAAAGGTTCGGTTATTCCTCTCAAGAGCTTGAGCCGAAAGAGCTTGAAATGAATTAGAAAGCTCTGCCTTGGCTTGTTCAAGCAAAGTTAGTTTCTCTGTAAATTGCTGACGTTCTTGTTGCAAGGTGGCTTCAAGTTCAGCAACGCGAATTTGTGATTCTCGACTTTTTGCTTCATGATGAGTGCGTTCTGTTCTTGTCTGGAAGATTTCTTCTTTAAGTTCTTGAGTCTGTCGCCTAAAAACACGTGATAACATCAAAAAGGTGACTAAAGCGCCAATGCTCAAGCTTATGAGAGAAACAAAAAGTGGTTGTTCCATGAAATCATTTCCTTATTCTTTGAACTGATTTTTTATCAGTTCAAATAATTTGCACAAATAATAACTTTACGCTATGAAACAATATGGACTACTTAAAAAAATAAGTCCATATATGCCTAAAAATAGCGTTACTTTGTTTTATTGGGAGACTTTCATGTTTTCACTAATGCCTATTCTTCAAGCAGTTTTTGGTATTTTAATTTTTCTTATTTTTTCCTGGGTTATTAGTGAAAATCGTAAAAGTGTCAATCTTCGATTTGTCCTGACCGGCGTTATTATTCAATTCGTTTTCGCTTTTTTAATTATGAAAGTTAATATTATCAATCAAGCTTTTCTTCTAGCAAGCAAAGGTATCAGCGCTTTAAAAACAGCGACATGTGAGGCTACAAGGTTTGTTTTTGGCTATTTAGGAGGTGGAGAAATGCCCTTCACATTATGTGATGGCGCTTCGACTTTTATTTTTGCTTTTCAAGCTCTGCCAATGCTTATCGTAATTAGTGCTATTTCAATGCTTCTTTTTCATTGGCGGATATTACCTTTTCTTGTTCGCGGATTTTCTTGGGCTTTACAAAGAATGTTAAATGTAGGTGGAGCTCTTGGTGTTTGTTCAGCTGCCAAAATATTTTTAGGCCAAACTGAAGCCCCTCTTCTTATTCGTCCTTATTTTTCCAATTTAAGCCGCAGTGAATTATTTTCTGTTATGACTGCTGGAATGGCTACGACTTCTGCTTCCATCATGGTCGTGTATAGTACGATCTTAGAAAACACAATTGATAATCCGATAAGCCATATTTTAACCGCTTCGATTATTAGTATTCCAGCAGCCCTCACGATCTCGCGCTTAATGGTTCCTCAAGAGGCAGTTTCATCAAGCGGTGATCTTGTTAATCCGTATAACTTTTCCGGCTCAATGGATGCAATTTCTCAAGGTGCAAGCGATGGTATGAAGCTTTATTTAAATATTATCGCCATGCTGATTGCTGCGCTTGCACTTGTTGCCTTAGTAAATACAATGTTGGGAACGCTTCCCCATATCGGGGGAGCACCTCTCACACTACAACGTATTTTTGGATTTATTATGTCACCAGTCACATGGTTAATGGGCGTTCCCTGGAGTGAAGCAAACATTGCCGGAAATCTTTTAGGAACAAAGACTGTTTTAAATGAAGTCATTGCATTTATTGAACTTGCAGCTTTACCAAAGCAAGTTTTAAGTAAACATACTGATCTTATCATGGTTTATGCTCTTTGTGGCTTTGCTAATCTTTCGAGTATTGGAATCCAGATTGGCGGTCTTGGCACCATGGCTCCAGAACGTCGAAATGAAATTATTGCACTAGGTTTTAAAGCTGTTATTGCAGGGACCTTATCAAGCTGCATGAGCGGTACGATTGTTGGTATTTTATATTGGATAGGATGACTTTTTAATGGATCTCATTACACATAGCCTTTTAGGCGCAACAATTGGTCAAGCTGGGTTTCGGAAAAAACTTGGTCGTCCAGCTCTTCTTTGGGGAAGCTTGGGGGCGCTTGTCCCTGATCTGGATGTTATAATTGGTTATGTAACCGATCCTATCGCGAATTTAAAATATCACCGCGGTATTACCCATTCGCTCTGGTTTGGTCCCTTAGTGGGAATGATTCTTGGATATATTATTTGGCGTTATTATACCAAAAAGCGTCGTCTTTATAAGCATCCACAAGGCGAAAGAGTATGCTTATTTTCTTGGATGTTATTAATGGGATTAGTCCTTCTGACACATCCAATCCTTGATTTATTTACAGGTTATGGAACTCAATTATTAGCGCCATTTTCGAACTATCGTTACGCTATCAATGCAGTTTCTGTTGTTGATTGGCGGTATACACTCCCTCTTTTTATTGCTGTAATAGTTGGGATCTTTAAAGTAAATGGGCGCCCCTTATTCCTTGCTCAGCCCCTTGCCATCCTAGCGCTTCTCTTTTCAACATCCTTTCTTTTTTATGGGTGGCACCTAAACAATAAAGCCATTACTCTTGCACATGACGATCTCAAGACTCGAAACCAAGTCTTTTCCGATCTTCAAAGTTATCCTCTTTTATTTCAACCATATAGGCGTCATGTTGTTGCACGGAATGGCAAAGACATATGCGTCGCTGAAGTTAATACCCAGACACCTCGACCATTAAAATGGCAATGCACGCAAGAGACAAATATTCCTCAAATTAAGTATCTCAGAGAATCATCAATTGGGAAAACGTTTGAATGGTTTGCCCAAAATCAAACCTTCGCCGAGATCATTAAAACAAGTACTGAAATTAAAGTTCGGCTTTATGATTTACGTTATCCTCTTTTAGATTCTCCTTTACAAGGCATGTGGGGAATTGAAGCCGTATGGTCACAAACAGGAATTATGCAAAAACCACCTTATTTCTTTCAACAAAGGCCTAAGTTTTCCATGGAGAACTTCTTGAAACTTTGGAAAGTTGAGCCTTAGAACGTGCGCATTGCTCTTTATCAACCTGAGATCCCTCAAAATACAGGGACGCTGCTGCGGTTAGGTGCCTGCTTGAAAGTTGGCATTGATATTATTGAACCCTGTGGGTTTGTCTTTTCAGATCAACGTTTGCAACGTTCTGGAATGGACTATATTCAAGAGTGTGATTATCAAGGATACGCTTCGTGGGATCATTTTTATCAAAACAAAAAAAGCCGTCTTGTTCTTTTGACGCCCTTCGCTTCAATTCCTTATTTTGAATTTGCTTTTCAAGCTGAGGATACCTTGCTTCTGGGGCGAGAAAGTGACGGCTTTCCGCAAGAAGTTGTCGCTCTATGTCCTCATCAACTCAAAATTCCCATGGTTGCGCAAAGGCGCTCACTCAATATCGCTTTAGCCGCCTCTATGGTGCTAGGTGAAGCTCTACGTCAAACGAAAGGATTTCCGCATGACTAATTACACTCATGATTTGGATGTTTCGTTAAATCAACAAAAAGAAGTAAGTACTTGGTTTGAAGCTTTAAGAAATAATATCTGTCAAACTTTTGAAGAAATTGAAGAAGAATATACCAGCCATTATCCTCATAAGAAACCAGGGAAATTTGTTCGAACACCATGGCAGCGAGAAGGTGGAGGAGGTGGCGTTATCTCTCTAATGCATGGGAATGTATTTGAAAAGATTGGTGTCAATATCTCAACAGTTTGGGGACAGTTTGATTCTAATTTTAGCCATGAAATTCCAGGCGCTGAACAAGATCCAAGCTTTTGGGCTTCTGGTATCTCTCTTGTCGCCCATATGTGCTCTCCATTAGTCCCTGCTATTCATATGAATACGCGTCATATTATGACGCAAAAAAATTGGTTTGGAGGGGGGATAGACTTAACCCCCTATTATCCCAACAGTGAAGATGTTGCCTTTTTCCATCAGACATTAAAAAACGCTTGCGATAAGCATAACCCAACTTACTATTCCAATTTTAAAAAGGCATGTGACGATTATTTCTTTTTACCTCACCGCCAAGAACCGAGAGGCGTTGGTGGGATTTTCTACGATTATCTTAATTCAGGAAACTGGCAAAATGATTTCACTTTTACACAAGATGTTGGAAGAGCTTTTCTAAATGCCTATCCCCCAATTGTTCGTAGACATATGTTCGAAGAATGGACCCCTGAGCAAAGACGTTACCAACTCAAACGTCGAGGTCGGTATGTTGAGTTCAATCTCCTTTATGATCGTGGAACACGCTTTGGTCTGCAAACAGGTGGGAATATCGAAGCCATTTTAATGTCACTGCCACCTCAAGTTGAATGGCCCTAAAAAAAGCGTCTATAACCTTCAGATATCACATAGAAATTGATTTTATCTTATTAATCGTTTATTAATAAATATAAATCATCTGAAAGAGCTTTCCATGCATAGTTGGCAGTTTTATAGTTTGGAAACACTTTTAAACTTCCCATTCAAACATCTGGTGAAAGAAGAATCTGACTTAATTAAAGTTAGAAATCTCTTTGAAACATTTAGTCCGCACTACACGCACCCACAAGTAAGATGGCAGCCTTTAAAAATGGGGCCAATTCCCGCAGAGGTCATCACACCTACAAATGTGAGTTTTTCTTCTGTAATTCTTTATTTGCATGGTGGTGGTTATTTTATGGGATCCCCTAAAACACATCGTAGTTACTTGAGCTACTTTAGCCACATTACAAACTCTCGCATCTATGTCGTGGATTATCGTTTAGCCCCAGAACATCCTTTTCCTGCAGCTTTAGAGGATGCCCTCTTTGCGTATGATTGGCTAACGAAAGCCTATTCCCCTCAAGAACTCGTTATCGCTGGAGAGTCTGCTGGTGGGGGGCTAACACTAGCAACATTAGGCGCTTTAAAGTCAGCAAAGATTCCCTTACCGAGTGCTGCTGTCTGCATTTCTCCCTGGACTGATTTAGCATTGACTGGAGAAACTTTGGAAGAAAATAAAAGAAAGGATGCCCTTGTCCCAGCAGAACTTCTTCCTCTTGTTACAAAACTTTATTTAAAAAATTCGAGCCCTCATCATCCTTTAGCATCCCCCTTATATGCAAATCTTGAAGGATTTCCGCCTCTTTATATTCTTGCTAGTAACTCTGAAGTTTTTCTCTCAGATGCTGTTCGGTTAGCCCAAAAGGCTGAAAAACAAGGTGTTCAAGTCACGTTAGATATTTGGGAAGACATGACACATGCATGGCCATTTTTTGCTCGATTTCTCCCAGAAAGTAGACTTGCTCTTAAAAAAATCGCTGATTTTATTCATAAGTATACGGCTGTTCCTTTGCCTCAACACTATATCGAGAAAACAGCCTGAACTATACTTATTTTCCTTTTGTTTGTGTAAACAATGAAAGCAGCTTAAGGTAATAAATAAGCGCTACATTTTACAAAAGGCTTTGAACTAGTTATTAAGGATTAGGATTTCTCTTTGAAATAACCAATGTCGTATCAGCATGGCCGGTTTCTGGTTCATATTTTAATTTATATTCGCACTGCCCTTTTTCATTCAGTTCATTCGTTAGCCTTTCAGAAGAAACTGCTACATAAGCATAAGGCATAGTATTTATGTTATACCATGTTGTTCCATTTATAATTGTTCTCGTATGACCTGGCTGACTTAAATCTTGAAGATGCTCAACTGTAAGAATAGGACAAGCATTTACGAAACTACTAGACAATAAAGCTCCACAAAGTAAAAAACCATATTTTGATAATGTCATTTCAATCTCTCCCTTAATTATTATTACAAAACTATATTTAATTTTTTCATGTTGTATTTACATCTAATGCAATAAATTTATTCTATAAATGATAGGTTAAAAATATCTTAATTTTAATAGTTAAAGTTATACTTAAGGTTATTTAGTTTTTTGCCAGATAATATCATTTATATATTAAAATAATTTTAATAAATTCAATATATAATAAAATATATATAAGAAAAATTACAAAAATGCAATCTTACTTTGTCAAAATCACATTTGTTCTTTTTCGCAATTTTCTTATACTTGCATTATTAATAACTATTTTTGACGAGGTGACGCTATGATTCTATCTACATCAGCAATTGTTTTATCTTTATTGATTCAAGATCCTATACAACCAAAATCTTTAGAGAAGCTATCGAAAGAAGTCATAGAAACGCTTATTATAGCTCCTTCAGAAGCAAGCAATTTATTTAATGTTGCAACATTTAATGTACCTAATACTTCTCCCTCAGTAAGAATAAGAGAAGCAGTTAGTATCCAACGAACTGTTTTAAATTCATTAGCGACCATAAGAAATGAAAGGGCGATTCAACAAGCGCTTTCCAATTCTTTAGCCAAGAAAGAAGAAGAGGATATTAAGCGAGCAATCGAACTTTCTAATCTTACCAAAATCGAAGAAGATGACCTTAGAATGGCTATTGAAAATTCCCTTGCGACGAAAGAGGAAGAAGACTTAAAGCAGGCTATTGAACTCTCTAAACTTACCAAAATCGAAGAAGATAAACGAAGGCTAGAAACTAATAGTTCTCTTGAAACAACAAATCCTTCCGTAGCTACTCCCATTAATATTACGACTGACGTTGCTCCCCAGCTTGAGCAGAGTACAGTTTCTGAACGACCTATTATCGTTCCTGAATCCACATTAACGGCACCACAAGCTTTACAGAATGAAGCCCCAGCAGAACAAGCTGTTCTTCCTCAAACAGCGCCTGTTGCCCCACAACCTGAGCAAAATACAGTAATTGAAGAACCAGCTATCGTTCCTCAAGCCACCTTTACAGCACCACAAGCTGTACAAAATCAAGCCCCAGCAGAAGCAACTGTTCTT
>MKUV01000017.1 GCA_001898725.1 Caedibacter sp. 37-49 | reverse complement strand
GGGACGGGCTCGAACCGCCGACCCAGTGATTAACAGTCACTTGCTCTACCGACTGAGCTACCGGGGAATCTATAATTAAGTGTGT
This sequence comes from Caedibacter sp. 37-49, assembly GCA_001898725.1. Taxonomy (GTDB): domain Bacteria; phylum Pseudomonadota; class Alphaproteobacteria; order Caedimonadales; family Caedimonadaceae; genus Paracaedimonas. The sequence continues at coordinate 13,871 of MKUV01000017.1, read as the reverse complement.
ATACCAAAGTCTAAAGCCTTAAACTAGTCCTAAAATTATTAATCTTAAAACTGGAGGCCGGGACCGGAATCGAACCGACGTACAAGGATTTGCAGTCCTCTGCATAACCACTCTGCCACCCGGCCATGGGCTTTAAACTGAAAGTAATGTAGCGAGTAACCTTCTGTGGGTCAATCATTAATAGAATATTTTGTTAAGCAAATGCTCTTATTTTCGTCTAAAAAGACTAATGCATTGTATGTTCTTGCTTGGATTTAGGCTTTTTGCGCCACTTTTTGCAAAGATAAAACACTCCGATGACAAATAAAACAATCCCTCCAAGACTTAGAAATACAATTTTTTGATAATGACCCACATTATGGATAGCATCTTCAATGACATCTGCAAAAAGATAGCCCAGAAAGTACCCTCCTAGACAGCTTACAACTGTCCAAATCACTGCGGCAAGAAGATTTAATTTTGTAAAACGTTGAATGCTTATACCTGCAGTGCCTATAATTAAAGGGCTTACAGTCCTAATACCATAGACAAAACGAAACCCTAAAATAAACGGCGTATTATATTTATGAAGAAGTTCAAAGACACGTTTTGATTTCATTTTTAATTTAGGATAACGTTCTAAAAGACCTGGACCATAAAACCTTCCGACATAAAATAAAAGTTGATCTGCGCAAAGCGTCGCTATAAAAGCAATTGTCATTACTTTAGGAAGCGATAAGAATCCTGTATAAGCTAAGAAGCTTGCCGTTAAAACAATTGACTCTCCCTCAACTAAAGAACCAAGAAATAAAATAACATAGGCTAACAAAGGACCATGAGCTGTAAAAAATTCAATCAACTTAACCTCATTTTGTTATTTTTGTTGCTATTATACTAAAAGTACTTACTTTTTCTAATAATTTTGATTAAGATAGCATACTTTTCAAAACAAGGGTGGCTTTTCATGAAATTTAATTTCAAAAATTTAAGATATTCGATTGTTTCAATTAGCGTAGGATTCGTCCTTTCCATGATTCTTGTCTACAAATTCATGTTAAGCCCTCTCCTTAACAAGAATTCTTCGGGACAACATGGTATGATGGCAACACTTGTATCGGCTCAAAAACCACTTGTACAAGACATCCAAGATAGTGCTGAAGCAGTTGGAACTTTACGTGCTGATGAGTCCGTTATTATCCGTCCTGAAAATGCCGGAAAAATTATTTCCTTTGATTTCCAAGAAGGAGAACGCGTAAAAGCTGGTACTGTTATCATCAAACTTGATAGCGAAATGAATAAGGCTCAACTCGCTCAAGCAGAAGCTAATTTAGCTTTAAGCAAACTTAAGATGTGGCGCGCAGATGCTCTTTTAAAGAAAAACTTCGGGAAAAAAGGGGATCGCGACGAAGCCGCCACAAATCTAAAAGTAAATGAAGCGCAAGTTGTTTTTGAGAAAGCACGCTTAGACAAAACCTCTCTTATTGCTCCTTTTGATGGTATTATTGGACTAAGAAAATTTAGCTTAGGAGATTACGTTCAAATAGGCCAAGACTTGGTAAATATAGAAAAAATTAACCCTCTGAAAGTTGATTTTACGCTTCCGGAAATTTATGCAGCTGCGATCAAATCAGGCCAAGAAATTGAATTAGATGTCCCTGCTCTTTCAAATATGAAATTTAAAGGCCAAGTTTATGCAGTTAATCCTCATATTGATGAGGAAGGACGAAATCTTTCGATTAGAGCTAAACTTGAAAATGCAGACTTAAGCTTAAAACCAGGCATGTTTGTAAAAGTAAAAGCTATTTTGGGCATGCGGAAAAATAGCCTTATCATTCCCGAAGAAGCTTTAATTCCAAGCAACAATGAAGTGTCAGTTTTTAAAATTGTTGACCAAACAGCTCATCTTGTAAAAATTAAGGTAGGCCTACGCCAGAAAGGAACTATTGAAGTTCTTGAAGGTATTACAGCAAAAGATTTAATTATTACTGCAGGTCACAGCAAACTTGCTCCTGGCATGAAGGTCACCCTAGAAAAACCCTCAGGAGCTCAGTCATGAAATTACCTGAGCTTTGTATTCAACGACCAGTTTTAACGCTTGTCTTAAACTTTTTAATCCTATTAGTTGGATGTATTTCTTATACGCGGCTTTCCGTCCGCGAATACCCTAACATCGACGAACCGGTTGTAACTGTTCAAACAACTTATAAAGGGGCCAGTGCGGAAATCATTGAAAGCCAAATTACACAGCCTTTAGAAGAAACTTTAGCCGGTATCGATGGCATAAATACGTTAACGTCAATAAGTCGTCCAGAAGTCAGTCAAATAACGGTCCGTTTTCGAATCACAAAAAACCCAGAAGCTGCTGCAAATGACGTCCGCGATCGCGTTAGCAGAAGTCGTAAAAATCTTCCCGATGGCATAGACGATCCAACCATTGCAAAAGTAGAGGCAGATGCTCAACCCATCATCTATCTAGCTTTTTCAAGCACACGTGTAGGACCTTTACAAATTTCTGATTATGCTGATCGTTATGTCAAACCTCGTCTTCAAAATATTGATGGTGTTTCTGAAGCGCGGTTAATCGGTGAACGCAAATATGCAATGCGACTTTGGCTTGACCCCTTAAAATTAGCGGCTTTCAAATTAACACCAGATGATGTTATTTCCTCTTTAACCAATCAAAATCTTGAAGTTCCAGCTGGGCGTATTGAAAATACGAATAGAGAATTTACCGTTCTCGTGAATAGTGACCTTGCAACACCTGAACAATTTAATAAGTTAGTCCTAAAGAATGTTAATGGATTTTCTGTTACGCTCAATGATGTAGGGCACGCAGAATTAGGAGCAGAAGACGACCGTATTATTGCTCGTTTTAATGGCAATGATGCGATCGCGATTGGTATCGTAAAACAAGCAACTGCTAACCCTCTTACTATTTCAAAGGATGTGCAAAAGGCTTTAGAACAATTAAAAACCCTCCTTCCAGAGGGGATGAAAGTTGAGATTGCTTATGATACTTCTGTCTTTATTGATCGCTCAATCGATGAAGTCTATAAAACTATTTTAGAAGCTGTTATCCTTGTTGTGCTTGTTATTTTCCTTTTCTTAAGAAACTTTCGTTCGATATTGATTCCGCTCGTGACGATTCCAATTTCTCTTATCGGCGCTTTAACCCTCATGTATATTTTTGGCTTCACAATTAATACGCTAACGCTTTTAGCCATCGTTCTTGCCATAGGGCTTGTTGTTGATGACGCAATTGTTATGTTAGAAAATATTTATCATCACATTGAGAAAGGTCTTTCCCCTTTTAAAGCCGCTCTTATTGGCAGTCGTGAGATTACATACGCCATTATTGCTATGACGATTACGCTTGCCGCCGTATATACACCGATGGCTTTTTCTCAAGGGCGTACAGGAAAGTTATTCATTGAATTTGCTCTAACGCTTGCAGGTGCAGTTATTGTCTCTGGGTTCGTTGCTTTAACTCTTTCCCCAATGATGTGTTCACGCCTACTGCGAGAAACAAAAAATGAAAGTAAATTTTCTCTCCTTATTGAGCAGGCTCTTCAAAGCCTAAAAACTTCCTATGAAAAATGGCTGTTAAAAGCCATTAATCATCGTAAGCTAATTTTAAGTAGTGCTGGCGCTATTCTTATTGGATGTGTTGTGTTGTTCCGGATAACACCTTCAGAACTAGCTCCTACTGAAGATCGTGGTACAATTATTGGAATAGGTATTGCTCCTGAAGGTTCAACAATCTCCTATACATCATCCGCCGCTAAAATAATTGAGAAAATTTATCACAACATTCCTGAGGTAGACCGTTATTTCGCCGTAGCAGGTTATCCTGTGGTATCTCAAGTAATTACTTTTGTGCGCTTAAAACCATGGGAAAAGCGCTCTCAAAAACAACAAAGCATTGTCATGAGCTTGTTTCCAAAGTTCTTCTCAATTCCTGCCATTCTTGCATTTCCTATTAATCCTCCTTCTTTAGGACAAAGTGCTATAGAACGTTCAGTACAATTTGTTATTAAATCTCTTTCTTCCTACGATCATCTTGATAAAGTAGTGGCAAAAGTACTTCAAAAAGCACGTTCCTCACCTGCTCTTGTGAATCTTGATTGTGATTTAAAATTAAACCAACCTCAATTAGATATTTTGCTCGATCGCGACAAAATTAATACTGTTGGCACTGAAGTTGCGGCTATTGGACGAACATTGGAAACCCTTCTTGGGGGCAGAAAAACAACGCGTTTTAAACAAGAAGGAAAACAATATGAGGTTATTGTTCAAGTATTCGATAATGAACGCCTAACTCCTCAACAAATTAACACTATCTTCATCAAAGGAAAAAATGATGTCATGGTGCAACTTTCGAATCTTGTAAAAATACGAGAAACTGTTGCGCCTAAAGATCTAAATCGTTTTAATCAACTTCGTTCAGCAACCATTTCCGCGACAGTTGGTGAAGGATATTCTTTAGAACAAGCTCTTAAGATTCTTGAAGAAGCCACTTTAAGCTTGGATGATAAAGAAATTCAAATTGATTACTCTGGAGAATCCAGAGAATTCAAAGATTCAAGCAAAGAAATATATTTTATTTTCGTTTTAGCTCTTATTTTTATTTACCTCGTCTTAGCTGGACAGTTTGAGAGCTTTCGTGATCCTCTAATTATAATTTTCTCTGTGCCGCTATCAACTTTTGGCGCTCTTTTAGCAATGAAATTAAATAACATTACACTCAATATCTATTCACAAGTTGGGCTCGTCACATTGATTGGTCTTGTTACCAAACATGGGATTCTTATTGTTGAATATGCCAATCATATTCGCATGCAAGGAAAAAATCGGATTGAGGCTGTTTGTGAAGCCGCCAGCTTACGCTTAAGGCCCATTTTAATGACAACCGGTGCCATGGTTTTAGGGGCTGTTCCTTTAGCACTTGCAACCGGTGCAGGTGGAGAAAGTCGCAATGCTATAGGCTGGGTTATTGTTGGAGGCCTAACAATTGGTACTTTGTTTACGCTTTTTGTCGTCCCGATTGTTTATACATTTCTTTCAGCACCTCACTTTAAAAAACCTATTGAATAATTTATGAGTTTTTAAATATAAAAGGACGCGGATCTTTCGTAAAAGTTTCATAAACAGTTTTATCTGCAGGTATAATTGTAGAATGTACTCTTTCAGACTCTCCTCCATTATCAATAATTGTTGCTCGTATGAAAATGACCAATTCAGAAACAACATACTGGTCACTTTTACTTTTAAAGAGAAAATCTAAAAAGGGGATCTTTAAATCTTCAACGGCATCGGTTACGCCGGGAAGACGTGTTTGTTCATTGTCTGAGCGTTCTTCCATCAATCCTCCCATAATAACAATTTCTCCTGAATTCATATGGACAACAGAATCAAGTTCTCGGACTTGCACCTCAGGTACAAGAGATTGTTGTTTCTGTTGAGAGACAATAGCAACTGCTGGGTCTTGCTTTTCATCAACAATTCTTGAAATCGTCGGTCTTAAAGTCATAGTCACTGTGTCATTTTCAAGATTGATTGCCGGCTGAACAACCATGACAAGGCCAATTGGTATTGTTTGGACTTCACTGGAAACATATTCATGCTCTCGTCGAGAGTCATAACCATAATCACGATTATAATCGATCCGAAAAAAGACATGGTTGGTAGCTACTTTAAGAACTGCTGATTGGTTGTTCATGACGGTTAATCTTGGGCTTGAAAGTGTTCTAACTGTTCCAAATTTTTCCATAAAATAGAGAAGACTTGTAAGCTCGGGGCCACCTGCGCCAATCGTTAAGATATCTTTGTGACGAGAAGCTTCAGAGTTGAAAGAACCCGGTGTCACCAATTTTCCTAAAGGCGCTTGCAGTGCAAAATTCCCTTTAAGAATATTCCAATTAATACCACTTTTGAATTCATCTTTTAAAAGTACTTCAACAACTTTTGCTTCAATAAGAACTTGTGAAGCTGTGTTTGCTCTTAGTAAGTCTAAATAGTTTTCGACTTGTTGATGTTGCGCATCGGTTGCAAAAATTGAAATAATTCCAGCCTGTTTATGGATCGCGTAAGAAGGCTCTATATTTTGTTCTTCTAGGACAGTTTCAGAGAGTAAGATTGTTGCTAATGTATTTTCAACTTCTTCCCAAAAATCTGTTTTTGTTTCTGCTTCAAGCAGCGTATTAGAGCCATTATCGAGTTCAGCTTTGCGACTATCAACAGCCGTAAATACATCTGTTGCGATGGAGATACGATTTTGATTTGCGCGCGACAAAGATAAGAATTGAACATTATAATTTTTTAGATAAGGACGGTCTAATTCAATACGTAAAATTTTATTACAGACTTTATAACGAAGACGAGAAATTGCACATATCTCTCGCACGACTTCAATCACTTCCTTATTATAAGCTTGAAAATTAATCCCTCCTTTAATCAGAGGATCAAGGGCTATATCTACTTTTGCTTGCTGTGCAATTTGCATAAAAATATCTTTAAGTGACACCGTATCAGTTGTTGAAAGAGTAACTTTTTGTTTTAAATTTATAGGAATACTTTCGATCGTTTTTTTTGGAACAACTGAGAAACGATTCGTTTTCTTCTGAGGAAATTCTGGGAGAAGTGCTTGCCGATATTCGTGAGCATTTAGTTTCGCTTCTTTATCATAAGAGGAATATTGATCAGCCATTTTGCAGGATGATAACAATAAAAATACGGCAAGGGCTAAAAAATGATGACGCAACAGCTGAAATCCTAATGTATCGTTCGTTATGAAAAATTTTTCGGAATGTACGAGAAATTACTTATAAGCTCTAGGTGAATTTTAGCCCATGACTTTAATTTTTATTATAGGACTTGTACTTGGAAGCTTCGCAAATGTTTTGACCTTAAGGCTTCTACAACGTCCTTTAAATCTTTGGCTACCTTCACATTGTCCGAAATGCAAACATCGTCTTAAGTGGTTTGAACTTGTACCAATCGTTTCATGGTGTCTTCTAAAAGGCCGATGTAAATACTGTAATTCAGGCATCTCTTGGGTTTACCCTGCACTTGAAGGTACAGTTGCAACATGCTTTGTAGCTTGTTTCAGTCTTGCAGATGATATCTTTAAAAATTGCTTGCTCTCACTATTAAGTTATCTTTTTATCTTAGTGATTGTAATGGACTTTAGAGAAAAGCTTATTTTGAATTCGCTTAACATAGCGATTGCCATGGGACTCTTTTGTTTACAAATATACGAACAGAAAAATATTGCTTACGTACTTGTTTCACCTTTAGTTGTCATATGCATAAGCGTCTTGCTTAAAATTTCATTTGAAAAATTTAGAAATCTTAAAGCATTAGGAGAAGGTGATATCAAGCTTATGGGGGCTTTATCTCTTGGATTAGAAGTATCACATCTGCCGTTATGGTTCACATTTTCTGGGGGATTGGGTCTTTTGACAGGTCTCATATGGCACAACATAAAGCAGGAAAAGAACTTTCCATTTGGACCAGCACTCATTGTTGCTTTTGTTATAACTTATCTAAACATAAAAACGTCTTTGAAATAGAAGGCTAATTTTTCTCTGTAGAAAATGTAGGGCTTTTTCCTTCACGCATAAGCTTTAAAAGACCTTCGAGCTGACCTCCATTTTTATTAATAATACCTGCATACTCAGAACGCTGGGTAATACTCATGCTCACACCATTTACGATAATATCATAAACTTTGAGTCCTTGTTTTGTTTGAAAAATTTTCCAATCAACTTTTAAGGGTGGAGCGCCTGTTTGCTTTTTAATAACGCTCATGACCATAATTCCTTGATCAGCGCTTTCGCGAACACTTTGAACTTCAAGGGTTTCATTTTGATAATCGTCAAATTGTGCAGCATAATTATCAACGATCGCATTTTCAAATAAGTCTAAATACTCTGTTTTTTGGTTGTTAGTAGCTCTCTTCCAATATCTTGCAAGCACAAATTTTCCTATCTCAGGAATATCAAAATAATCTTTCAAAACATGACGAAATTCATTTTTTCGCTCGGATAAAGGGGCTTTTTTATTAACAAGAATACGGATAATATTATTTCCTAAAGAGGTAATAAAATTTGTATAGATTTCATCTTGTGTCCTAGAGTTCGCGCTACTTTCATTTAAAAGCCCTATTAACACAAAGAGGATTTTTAATTTTGTATTTAACTTCAACATATTAAGTTCCTGAATCTATTTTTCTGATGGCCTTGGGGAATCCAAACCTACAACGGTATCTCCTTGTATCATGAACTCTCGATTCTGCCTATAAATACTTCTTAATGTGACATAAGGATCATGCGCGTTATTAACACGAGTCCATAAAGCCTTCACATTCGCACGTGCATCAACAGCACTTGTCCCTGTTCGCGTATAAATGAGATAAGAAGCATGTTTTCTGCGCGCCAAATAATTAAATGGATCAATAATAAAATCTATAATTTTTCCTGTAAAATCTCTTATATTTGAAGGACCTAAAATAGGAATCATTATATAAGCGCCTTCATCAACACCATATTTACCTAATGTTTGTCCAAAATCGCTTGTATGAGGTTGGAGATCAAAGAGTTCTGCAGCTGGATCAAAAAGACCACCTAACCCTAAAGTCGAATTAATTAAAAAACGTGCAAGTGAATCAATAGATTGCTCCCCCTCCGCTTGCAAAACATCATGGACAAAAATAAGAGGAATATTAAGATTACTAAGGAAACTATGAACTCTATCTTTAATTGGCTCAGGTAATCCTTCGTCATAGACTTCAGCTAAGGGATTAAGCAAATATTTATCAAAATCCTGGTTAAAAGCAAAAATACTTCGATTAAGGTCTTCTATAGGATCATTTACTGCACTTAAATCTTCGTATTCTTCTTCATATTTTCCATCTACATCACTCAAAGCAGAACTAAAGCCGTACCCAGGAGATTCATTTACAGAGAGTGCCAACAAGAAAAAACTATATATAAAATATTTATGTTTCATAAGATTATCAAAAGTTTACTTTTACTCGTTTTAATATACACATGAAGTTATCACCAAACTCTTAACAAGAGAATATTATTCTTTGCAATTTGATAATATTTTTAAGACTCTTATAATAATTTATTTTTTTGAAATGATCATTGGTTTTCTTAAGAAGAAACGATATAATTGTGCAGTTTTAAAAAAGTGAGCAAATACCTATGGTTCGTAAGTTTTTTATATCTTTTTTATTTTTCATTCTCATACCTTTATCTGCAAGTAATGTGGTTGGGAAACAACAAAAGAAAATTCTTACAAAACAAGAAGAAATCCCAGAACTTGTTGTTGGAAAAGAAACAGCGCCAATAACCATTATCGAATATTCCTCGTTAACATGTAGTCATTGTGCTGAGTTTCATATGAAAGCTTGGCCACAACTAAAAAAGAAATATATTGACACAGGTAAGGTAAAATTTATTTTTCGTCACTTTCCAACCGATGCTACCGCCTTAAAAGCAACAGCCATATTAATTCATGTGCCTTTGCCACGACAACCTCAAGCCCTTAATAAAGCTTTCGAAACTCAAGCTCAATGGCTTGAGACAAATAATCTTAAAGAATTTGGTCGTATTTGTGGGCTTCAAGAGAAATTTTGCGAATCTTTAGTTAGAAACCCAAAAGTCTTGGACGCCATTATTAAAAAAAGGGTCATTTATGAAAAAGCTTTACCGATTGATGGAACACCAACGTTTATTATCAACGGTAAAGTGTATGCAAAGTATTTAAAATTCTCTGATCTCGAAAAGATTCTTAATGGATCACGCTTACATGCAAAATAATGCCAATTTTAAATTCATCGCTCGAAAAACATTAGAATTGCTTTCTTCAAAGCTTGAGGAAATTTTAGAAGATACAGCGGAGATTGAAGAGACAGAAGATATCTTAAAAATCTTATTGGCTGACATGACTATTCTTTTGAACTTACATGCACCTAGCAACCAAATTTGGCTTTCTTCTCCATTAAGTGGTGCTCTTCATTTTTTTTGGGATGAAACACAAGCAAAATGGATTTCAACACGTTCTTCTTCTGAAGATCTTTTTTCTTGTTTAGAAAAGGATCTCTCTCATTTTTGCAAATTTCCAGTTCTCTTAAAATGAAGAAAAAAGATTTTCAAAGTCGTTCTTTCACCACTTATTCACCATTAAAAGAACTTATTTTCTATATTAAGCCTTATTCTTTTTCTTTCTTAAAAACTTTTTTTGCACTTTGTTGTACTGCATTTTCCATTCTTGCAATTGGACCAAGCCTTCGATTTTTAATAGATAATGGCTTACAAACTGGGAATTTAGAATTCCTTAATAAGGCCGTTTCAATATTGATTGTTCTCAGCTTGATTTTAGCTTTTTCTGCTTACATCAGACTTTCCAGCACTGCTTTACTTGCAGAACAAATTGTCACAGATTTAAGGAAGAATCTTTTTGCACATCTTTTAAAACTTGATGCAAGTTTTTTTGATAAAACACGTTTGGGTGATTTAATAGCAAGATTGAGTGACGACTGCACCCTTCTTAAAACCATTTTAAGTATGTCTGGAGCTATTGTTATTAGAGGATTTATCCAATTTTTGGGAGCTCTAATCTTTATGCTTTTCACAAGCCTAAAGCTAACTTTTTTTACATTCTTAATAATTCCTATTGCCTCTCTACCGATATGGTTATTAGGAAGACGTCTGAAGCAAAAAACTCTACAGAGTCAAAACTCACAAGGAAATTTAACGACTTTTGTAAACGAGCATCTCTCAAGCATCACAACAATTCAAGCTTTTACACAAGAAGAATTCTCTAAAGATCAATTTACGACCTTAAATAAAACCAGCCTACAAATAAATACCGAAAATTTAAAACTAAGAGCATGCTTAATATCTCTTGTTATTGGCGGTGTTCTTATCGCAATTAGTATTGTTTTAAATATTGGTGGCCATGCTGTTCTTGCAAAAAATCTTAGCTCAGGGAGTTTCCTCTCATTTTTATTTTATGCTCTTGTCGCTGCAGGATCTTTAAATGAAATTGCAGAGGTTTTAGGCGACTTTCAAAAAGCAGCAAGTGCAATGGGTCGTCTGCTTGAAATTTTAAAAACGCCTTCAAAAATTGATTTCACTTCCTCTATTATAATGCCTTCAGAACCCCTTCAAGGTTATATCTGCTTTAGAAATATTTCATTTTCTTACCCTACACGCCCACAAATAAAAGCTCTTAAGAACTTTTCAGGAGAAATTAAAAAAGGGGAGAAAATTGCTATTGTGGGTGCTTCTGGCGCAGGGAAAAGCACCCTGTTTAAGCTTTTAATGCGATTTTATGATTTAGAAATCGGCTCTATTCAGATTGATGGCTACGACATCACAAAGCTTAATCCTAAAATATTACGTCAAGCTTTTTCAGTGGTTTTCCAAGATACAACCATCTTTCATGATACAGTCTATCAGAATATTGCTTTTGCTCGTCCTGAGGCCACACGCCAAGAGATATTGAACGCTGCTCAAGCAGCTTATGTAGATGAGTTTGCTAGCCATCTTCCTCAAGGATTTGAAACGATTGTAGGCGATCAAGGGAAGCAACTATCTGGAGGACAACGCCAACGCATCGCGATTGCCCGTGCTCTTTTAAAAAATGCGCCTATTCTTCTATTAGATGAAGCCACAAATGCTTTAGATTCTCAAAGCGAATCTTTCGTTCAAAAAGCTATCGGGCATTTGGCTAAAGACCGCACAACAATCATAATTGCCCATCGTTTAACAACGATCAAAGAATGCGATCAAATTTTTGTCATGGATAAAGGGAAACTCATTGAACAAGGAACGCATCAAACCTTATTAAAAGCTGATGGGCTATATAAACGATTTTATAATGATTCTTGCCTCAGCGCTAAAAAAAATTCCTTTATCTCTGCCTAAGAGAAAGTATCATTTACATCCTTTCTGGAATCTTTATTCCTAAAAGAAATAAGACTTGCTCAAGATTTTGCAATGTAAGTTTTGCTAAAGCAAGCCATGAAGCCGCTTGTGTTACGTTTGGATTACTTAAAATAGGACATGTTTGATAAAAGGTACTAAATTTTTGCGCCAATGTGTAAGCGTATTCACATAAATGATGTGGCGCTCGCTCCTCATAGCTTATTTTTAAAATCCGAGATAATTGGACAACACTTAAAATAATATCTCTCTGTTTTTCAGTTTCGATCGTTATTGTACCAGGTATTAAGCCTTGCTCCTTCGCTTTTGCAAGAAGAGATTTAATTCTAACTGCTGTATACAATAAGTAAGGTCCTGTCTTTCCTTGAAAACTAACAAATTTATCTAGATCAAAGATATAATCTGACAGGCGCGGGATTGAAAGATCTGAGAACTTAATCGCTGCGACAGCAACAAGTTGTGCAATTTCTTGTTGCTCTTGAGAAGAAATATCTTTTCCCAACTCAGCCTCGTCAAGGCGTTCTTGAGCTTTTTTGATAGCTGCTTCTAGTAAATCCTGTAACTTCATAACGCCGCCTGAACGGGTTTTGAAAGGTTTACCATCAGTGCCATTAAGCGTCCCAAAGGCAATATGTTCTAGATGCGCATCTTGATTGATTTTTGTTCTCTGTGCTGCCCGAAATACTTGCTCGAAATGAAGGCTTTGCCGGTTATCCACAACATACAGAATGTACTTCGGATTGAATTCTTCAGAGCGTTGTGCAATCGTTGCGAGGTCTGTCATTCCATAAGTAATGCTGTTATCTGAAGTCACAAGAATGAGAGGCGGCATCGGTTTCTTGTCTTCTTCTTTAGCCACTTCAATAATGATCGCACCATCGCTCTCTTTTGCAATATTTTGTTGTTTGAACTTTTCAAGTAAAGGAGAAATAATGTCATTAACACTACTTTCTCCTAGCCAAAGATCAAAATTGATATCTAAAGGCTTAAATTGTCGTTTGATGTCCTCCACCGAAACTTGACGGAAATGTTGCCATAATGCACGGTAACCTGGATGACCAGACTGCAAGTCTGCGGTGGCTTTGCGCGCTATGTCACGCGCTTCCTCTTCTTTACAGCGTGTTGCTGCTTGAGGGTATAAGGTTTCTAATTGCTCAATCTTAACAGGACTTTTCTTAAAGAGGTCTTTATCAAAGTTATCTTTAAAATAAGGCCATTCAGGGTAAGCCAGTCTGAACTCTTCAATTAACATCCCTATGGGTAATCCCCAATCCCCCAAATGGATGTCACTTACGACTTCATCACCTAAAAATCGTGCTATACGCTGTAAAGATTCACCGATAATAGAAGACCTTAAATGACCCACATGCATAGCTTTAGCAATGTTAATGCCACCAAAATCTACTATTAGTTTTTGTTTCACATCGTTAAATGGAATGCCTAAACGTTTATCTTGGAAAATAAGATTTCCATATTCTGCTAAGCACGCATCATGAACAATAATATTGATAAATCCCGGAACACTAATTGAAATATCAGCAAAAGTTTCTAAAGAAGAAAGCCTTTGTTGAAGGTCTTGAGCCAAGGTTAAAGGAGAACAACCTTTTATTTTAGCGCCCTTAAAAGCCCCATTACATTGAAAATGATAACCTTCTTGACTTGAGGAAACAACACGCCCTAAAGACGTCTCTAGCCCAAGACTTTGAAAAGCTTCTTGAAGATGGTGCTCGATTTTATCGATTAATGGCTGGCTCATGGGATGTTTAACTTTCTCATTTTATCGCCCTCTTTATAGCGTCTTCTGCAAAAACACACTAGCGATTAAAAAAAATAAAATTTAGTTTTACTTGAATGCGTGTTTTTCTTATGTTAAGGCTTCTTTGTTCCTTTATAGGCCGGATTAGCTCAGCTGGTAGAGCAACTGATTTGTAATCA
>MKUV01000016.1 GCA_001898725.1 Caedibacter sp. 37-49 | reverse complement strand
AAAACTCATACTTCAGGAACGACTAAATAAGCTAACTTCAATACACATAAATAATAATAATAGTCGCTCTTATCTTGTGCCTAACCGTAAAAACAAGTAAGATAATTTTTACCCTACAGTAATCTTTACCCGTAGTAGGGAGATATAAGTGATTAAATTGATGGTTATAAATTTTTATAAGGAGTTTATTTTGAGATTTTCTAAATTGTTTCTTTTTTGTGTTACTTCTGTTTCATTTTTCAGTATAAACCTGATGGCAAGTTCTGACTTTAATGAAATTCCTCCAAAGGGATATAAGGCCCCTCATGCTAGTATGCTTCCAGGCTTGACTGACTCAAATTCACCTAAAGAGTTTGATCGATTTGCACTTCAAAACAGATTAGTTCAAGTTGAAAATCAGCAAATTGTTCTTGAAGGAATTTCAGAACCGAAAGAAAAAGCAATGATTACTTCTGGTTCTACAAATATGACCTCAGCAATAGAAAAAGAGAATTCTCGCTCTAAAAAATTAAAACTTCACAAAGATAAAAAAACAAAAAAACCGACCAACAATAAGAAAAAACAAGAAAAAATAATAAATACTGTTATTGAAGCAAGCACCACGGATGATGACTCAAGACCTCAAACTATGATTATTAAATATACTGATGAAAATGATCTTAAAGCATTAGAAAAATTGACCCTTCAAGAAGAAAGAAACTTGCCAATTAAAAAGTTACCATCTCGCAAAAAAACAAAAGCAACAGTGGCTACAGCTTCAAACAAATCATCTAATACTAATATTGTTGATGAGTTAATAGGTACACAGAAACAGCATTTTAAAATTCCTCCTCGATTAGATACTTGGGAACTTCTCTTAATTCTTTTAGCAGGGAACCAAAAAGAGAAAGGAATGACCTACAAAGTTCACCTTTATGATCGAAATATGGCTTGTAACTATAAAAGTTTATTACAAGGGCAAACAGAAGACGATCTAGTTCCCTTTCTTCAATTGGATCAATTCAGAAAAGAACCATCTCTTTTAACTCTTAGAGAACATCTAATTATACGCAATCAAGATGTTAAAAGAAAATTTTCTAACCAAGAAATTATAGAAATTGAAGACGCCAAAGAAAAGCTACAAAGAAAAATTGATAGTTTGTATTTAAGTGAAGCTGGTGCAAAATTAATTGCAGATGAAAAAAGAGAACATTCAACTCTTGCAAATTGCGATTCTTTGTTGGTTGAGTATCAATTAACTGAAGGACAGTATTCCCTTGATAAAGTTGTCCTTAGTTTAACATTATATTTTCAAAAATAAATTTTTGATAAAAAAATTTTTTATTTTGTAAAAGGCTAGAGAAGAAATTCTTTAGCCTTTTTTCATACGTTAGATGCTTCTAATTGCAAACTTATGAATATCGCAATAACAGCTCTCGTTCGGGGACAAAAAGGGTCTACAAAGCTTGTCTCTTTAAGTATTGCAAGTAATAGATGCATCTGGCCTTGAAATAATTAGTACCACCACAACACTTTCAAATTTAATTCATTTGAATATACAACATAATAATCGAGGTGATGAAGGAATGAAACATCTCATCAATAGTAGTACGCTGACACAACTTAAAGTCATTAATGTTGGCAATAATAAGATTGGACCTGAAGGTTTTCAGTCTTTTGCTCAGAGAAAATTACTGCTAAATCACTTAACGTATTTACATCTTGGGAATAATAACGGAGGAGATGAAGGAATTATTGCTTTTAGTCAAGGCTAAACTTTACCAAAACTTGACTTTTTGTGTTTAAACAACAATCAAATTAGTGAAAGTAGAGGAATATGCATTTTGAAAAGCTCTAATTTTCCTCAGCCTTAGATATTAGGTACAATCATTTTTGCCTTGCAACTCAAAAGTGGCTAACAGGAAAATATTGTAAACCTACACAACTGAGAATGTAGCTAATAATATATTCTATAAGTAACTTTTTTTAGTTAGGTCTGTATCCATTTACAGATCTATCGATAAAAGGCTAGCTTTAAATAAAATTCAATGCTCGTGGCTTTTATCCATAAAAACGGTTGTCTGATAAATCAAAAGGTGTTTACTATAATATTTTAAATTTTAAATATAAAAAAATATTGAGCTTGGGAAGTAATCAATATAAGTCAATTTATTCTTAAGCTTAAAATATATCTTATGTTGATGTTATTGACGCAATCTACAAGATAAACTAATACAATAAAAATAATTAATCAGGTTAATTATTGTTAGGGGGCTAATAATGGATTTTAATGCTTTCAAGTTCAAGTATTCCATTCAAATTGTCATTATCAGAAGCTCTAAACGAGTGACTGAAAAAATTGTGCGTAATCAAAACGTCTTCACCCAAATAGTTAAAACCTTTCTTAGCATTGAAAAAAAACGTCAATGTACAATAAATAGAGAAATTTTGTTTAGTTATGCTAAAAAACTTATTAGTCAACATAAGGCGAGACAATCAATTATTTCCATAAATTTGAATCAAAAACTATTAAAAAAATTTAACCTCCTTAATACTATTAAAAATAATGGCTAAGAGTATGAAAATACTAATAATAGAAGATGATTCAAAGATTCGTGCATATGTAGAAAAGGGCTTAAAGGAGGCTGGACACGTCGTTGATTTAGCTGAAGAAGGAGAAACAGGACTTCATCTTGCTTCAACAGAAAAATATGACGTCCTGATAATTGATCGTATGCTTCCAAAGCTTGATGGTCTTTCTATAATAAAGACTTTGCGAGGCAGTGGTAACTTAACTGGTGTAATGATTTTGAGTTCTCTTGGTGACGTTGATGATAGAGTGACTGGTTTGCGATCTGGCGGCGATGACTATCTAATTAAACCTTTTGCTTTCATCGAGCTTCTTGCTCGCGTTGAGGCAATAGGTAAACGCGCATCCTTCCCACAATTTGCGCAATCAACTCTTTTAAGGGCTGGTGATATGGAAATGGATCTCTTATCACGTAAAGTACGACGTGGCGGAAAATATATAGATCTTCAAGCACGTGAATTTCGGCTTTTGGAATATTTGATGAAATTCAAAGGCCAATTAGTCACACGTACTATGCTACTTGAAGGTGTGTGGGATTATCATTTCGACCCCCAGACTAGTGTGATCGACGTTCATATTAGTCGCTTACGTAAAAAACTAGGCGACACAAATAATAATTTGATTATGACAGTGCGCGGCGCAGGATATATCATTGAAGACAGTTTTTAGACGCTACACCGATAGCTCCAGTTTTAAGATGGCGCTACTTTTTACAGTTTTACTGGCTGTTTCGGCAGCTATTCTTGGTTATTTCGTAATTGATTTTGGCAGGCGCGATTTTCTAAAAGAGACAAAAGCTGCTATCAATAATGAAGTTAGTATACTTACTATCCTAAAAAATGGTCAAGAGACTCTTATACCCTATTTTAAGCGGCGCATTAAAGAAGACCCAGACATTCGTTTTCGCTATGAAGATAAAAGTGGAAAATTTATTGGTGGAACAATCGATCCGAAACCCAAGCATGTGCAGAAAATTACTGAGGAAGTTCTAGGCTACGAGCTTGATACAAGCAATGGGAAGCAAGTGTTTGCAGGTAAAACTCATATTTTTGAGGATGATTCTCAAATTATTGTTTTTCGGAATGTTCATAATCTTATTAAAAGTAACGAGCGGCTCAAACATTTGACCTGGGTAATAATATTGCTAATGTTTCTTGTCGTACTTGTAAGCTTTGGTATTAGCCATTTTGTAGTTAGCCGTATTAATCGTATTGGAGCAATTGCCCAGAATATCGTCGAAACGGGTGACTTATCACAACGTTTGTCAATTGATAGTCGATGGGACGATTTAAGTAATCTCTCTGAAATCTTGAATGGATTTTTAGGAAAAATTGAAGATTTGATGAATGGCGTTCGTGAAGTAAGCAACAATATTGCTCATGATTTACGTACTCCTCTGAGTGGTCTTAGAAGTGATATTGAAGCTTTGAAGGGATGTATCGTGAATGATTACAAGATAGAAAGTCTATTAAGTGATGTTGATCGCATTCTATCACTGTTTCACGCTCTTTTACGTATTACTAATATTGAGAAGGGTAAGTACAGCCAATTCATGCGCGAAGTAGATTTGGAAAAAATTGTTAAAGATATTGCTGATCTTTACGAACCTGTTGCAGAGGAAAAAGACCTTTCTTTTGAGATTCAAACATCACCAGGTACAAAGGTAAAAGGTGACGGTGATCTTCTCTCTCAGCTTTTTGCAAATATTATTGATAATGCAATCAAATTTTGTCCAAAAGGTTC
The DNA here is from genome assembly GCA_001898725.1 of Caedibacter sp. 37-49. GTDB lineage: Bacteria > Pseudomonadota > Alphaproteobacteria > Caedimonadales > Caedimonadaceae > Paracaedimonas. Next base: position 9,931 of record MKUV01000016.1, on the reverse strand, counting down.
AGTTATTCGTGTGTATGCAGGAACCGAGAAAAATCAGATAGTGACCTTTATTGAAGATCAAGGACCAGGCATTCCAGATCAAGAAAAAGAAAATGTTTTTAAACATTTTTACCGAGGAGATGCTAGCCGGAGTACGCCTGGAAACGGACTGGGCTTGAGCCTAGTACGTGCTGTGGCTGAACGACACCAAGCTCGCGTTACTCTTGAAAATGCTAGCCCTGGTCTGCGCGTAAAAGTTTCTTTTCAACCTTACCAATAGTTTAGGATCGAGCAATTTTCCGTTAATAAAAAATTTATAGTAATAGTTGGAAAAAGCTTACAGGTTGGATATTTCTGAGATTGCTCGAATAAAATGTAAAAATGGAAAATAACTGAGAATGAGCAACTTATCACGAAAAAAAATTGCTATTGTCGGCACAGGTATTTCTGGTCTCGGGGCAGCCTCGTTATTACACCCGCATCATGAAATTACTGTTTACGAGAAAAATAATTATATCGGTGGCCACAGTAGAACTGTGGAAATTAATACTAAGGACGGAATTATTCCTGTAGACACTGGTTTTATTGTTTTCAATAAACGAAATTACCCGCTTCTTACACGCTTGTTCGAATATTTAAAGGTGCCGATTGCTGAAAGTAATATGTCTTTTGGGGCGAGCATCGATGATGGATGGCTTGAATACAGCACACAAAAACTTAATAATATTTTTACACAAAAAAGAAATTTTTTAAGATCCTCATTCTGGGGGATGCTTTTCGATATCATAAAATTCAATAGGCATGCTGGTGCCTATCTTGTTAAAGACCTATCATTCACTCTAAGTGATTGCTTAGATGCATTAAATATGCGGCCTTGGTTTCGCCAATATTACTTGTTAGCAATGGGAAGTGCGATCTGGAGTACACCACTTTCTGAAATGTTAAAATTTCCTGCATGCACTTTCGTCCGCTTTTTTGAGAACCATGGTCTTTTGACTCTCAACGATCATCCACAATGGTACACAGTACGTGGTGGTAGCCGCGAGTATATTAACCGGATAACTGCACCTTTTAAAGAGCGTATCCATTTGGGGATTGGCATCAATAAAACAAGGCGTTATGAAAATGGCGTAATTGTTGAAGATATTGATGGCAATCAAATCATTTACGATAATGTGATTTTCGCTTGTCATGCCAATCAAGCGTTATCTATCATTGAAGATCCAAGTATTGATGAGCAAAAGATTCTTTCAGCTTTTGATTACCAATCTAACCGTGTCATTTTGCACAGTGATACCAGTTTCATGCCTAAGCGCAGACAAGCCTGGGCAAGTTGGGTCTATCTTTCAGAGGGAAAGAATAGTAATCCTAAGGTTTCTTTAAGTTATTGGATGAATAATCTCCAGCCATTAGGAACAGACCAGCCTTTAATTGTAACTCTTAATCCTGAGCGCGAAGTCGACCAAAAACTTGTTTATAATGATTACATTTTTGAACATCCCGTTTTTAACGCAGCGGCAATTCATAATCAAAGCGAAATAGATAAGATTCAAGGGTTTGATCGTCTTTGGTTTTGTGGGGCCTACCAACGCTATGGGTTCCATGAAGATGGACTTAGTAGCGCGGTCAGTATGGCGCAGCACATGGGAATTAATCCTCCATGGTAGTCACACCACAGATTTATACCGCGAAAGTTATGCACAAAAGGCTTTTTCCAAAAAAAAACACCTTTAACTATGGCGTTTACTATCTTGTTCTACCATTGCCTGCGATATCGATCCCGGGCATTCTAACCAGTTTTCACGCTAAGGATCTTGGTGAACGAAGTGGCGCTGATCCAACGCTTTGGGTCAGAGGTATATTGATGGATTATGGCCTAAATAAAAAAACAAAAAATATTATCCTTGTTACTATGCCACGTGTCCTCGGCTATGTGTTTAATCCAGTAAGCTTTTACTTTTGCCTTGATGATAACAACGATTTAAGAGCTATTTTGTGCGAAGTACACAATACTTTTGGAGAACAACACAGCTATTTATGTGCCAACTTTGATCATACGCCAATAACTTCAAGCTGTTGGTTGGAAGCAGAAAAGGTTTTCCATGTGTCGCCCTTTCTAGAAAGAGAGGGAAATTACAAGTTTCGCTTTGATCTAAGGCCAGACAAACTCGGTATCTGGATTGATTATTACGATTCTCAACAGCAAAAGCAGCTTATCACATCGCTTATTGGCACATTTACACCACTTACTTCTAAGAGTCTTAGAAGTGCTTTTTGGCATCATCCTTTAGTAACTTTGAAAACTATTTTTCTCATTCATTGGCAAGCATTAAAGCTAATCCTTAAAGGCATTCGCTATATTGCCAAGCTTCCGCAACTTTCAAAAAAAATTACACAAGCAAACAACCTTAACAAAATGTAAAATATTAGAAAGTTGAGGGATAGGTGATAAAAGCTACTTTAATTCTAAAAAGGTTAACAAATGTTCAATCGTCACCTTATTAATAATTTTCTTAAAATTCTCGAGCAGATTAAATATGGATCGATTACTCTCACTATGCCTGACGGTAGAAATTTTTCTTTTAAAGGTCCTAATATAGGTGCACAAGCCTGCTTTGAACTTCATAATTGGCGTGTGATCGGGGCAATGATACGTCATGGTGACATCATGTTTGCTGAAGCCTATCGTGATGGTTGGTGGGATTCTCCTGATTTAACCCAGTTATTTTTGTTTGGACTTCAAAATCAAGCTATTCTTGATGATTACATTTATGGAGCCGCCTTTGGTAGGCTTATGTCACGGGTTGCATATCTTTTTACGCGCAATACCCTGAAGGGGAGCAAAAAAAATATTCACGCACACTACGATTTGGGTAATGACTTTTACGCCTTATGGCTTGATCCCACGATGACTTACTCTTCAGCAATTTTTGCAAATGAAAAAGAAAACTTAAAGGATGCACAAACTCGGAAATACGATAGAATCATCGAACGTCTCAAACCATCTGGAAGCCTATTGGAAATTGGCTGTGGTTGGGGAGGGTTCGCTGAACGCGCTCTTCAAAGAGGTGACTACGATATCAAGGGCTTGACTATTTCAAAGTCTCAACATGAATTTGCTTCTAAACGTGTTGGTAAAGATGCTATAATTGCATTAGAAGATTATCGTCACCAGGAAGGTCTTTATGAACAGATCGTATCGATTGAAATGTTCGAAGCCGTTGGCGAAAAATTTTGGCCTGTTTATTTCTCAAAATTAAAGACTCTTTTGGCTGATAAAGGTAAAGCCATAGTGCAAACCATAACTATCGCCGACAGTTATTTTGAGCGCTATCGTAGAGGAGGGGACGCTATTCGTAGCTTTATATTTCCTGGAGGGATGCTGCCATGTCCGTTGCGATTCCACGAGGAGAGCTTAAAAGCTGGACTGCGCGTAACCGATAAATTTAACTTTGGTCAGGATTATGCCTTGACTCTTTCGCATTGGCTCAAAAATTTTAATTTAAAGATTAAGGATATTAAGGCGATGGGTTTCGATGAGAAATTCATCCGTATGTGGCGCTTTTACTTAACCTGTTGTATTGCAGCATTCAAACATGGACGAACCGACGTAATACAATGGGAGCTAAAGCATGTGGCGTAAATTTTATTTGTACTGTATCGCCTTTCTTTTTTCCATTTCGGGCTCATCCGCAACAGAAGCGATACTGACTTTGGTACCAAACGCTTCGGTGGTTGGGCGTGGTAAATTGTCATACATTTTTTGGGATATCTATGAAGCCACCTTATATGCGCCCAATAGACAATGGAATCCTACTAAGCCTTTTGCGCTTCTGATCAAATATTATCAAGAAATCGATGCTAGTGACATCGCCAATATTACTGTGCAAGAGAGACACAAACAGGGATTTACCGATGAGGAGAAACTCGCTGCTTGGAATGCAGAGATCAGAGCATTTTTGCCTAATATAAAAGATGGTACCGTTTTATCCGCAGCTTGTCCTCTTGGTAAGCAAACAATACTTTATCAGGGTAATCAGATGATTGGTTTAATCAAAGATGATAAATTTGCCCGATTGTTTTTCGGTATATGGCTTGGAGAGAGGACATCAGAACCAGAGTTGCGCCGTGCCGTTTTGGGGGTGTTATGAGTACGCATTCGATCAACAGAAAATCTTTATTTCAATACGGCTTTATCGCTTTGCCGGTAGCTTTCGCAGGGTTTCCTGTTTATGTGCTCGCTCCTGATTTTTATGCGACACGTCACGGACTTTCTCTTACCTTACTCGGCACCTTGCTTTTGATAATTCGGCTTCTTGACGCTTTACAAGATCCTTTAATCGGCTGGTTGACCGACAGATTACAAAGAAGATTTCTGCCTATTCTTGCCTTTGCAGGAGCCGTACTTTGCCTTTCTCTTTTTGGGCTTTTTAATTATGTCTTCTTAACCCCCATTTTTTGGTTTACTTTATGCATGTTTTTTGCCGTCAGCTCTTACAGCGTTTTAACAATTGTAATTGGAGCTCAAGCAACAATGTGGACGACTGACAAACAGGATCAAACAAGGATAGCAGGTGCACGCGAGTCATTTGGTCTGTTGGGTCTTCTCGTCGCAGTTTCTATGCCTAAAATACTCTCGCAATTGACAAACCCTAATGATGTTTATCTGTGGTACGGAGCAATCGTCACGCTTTTAATGTTAATAAGTCTCATAAATTTTTCTAGACTACTCTCTCGTTTGCCAACACCAGTTATTGTTTCAAAAAATTCTAGCGTATCGCCCTTATCTGCCTTGCACACATTAACTCAAGAAAGCCTAAAATTTTTCTTAGTATATGGCCTTAGTATGCTTGCTGCTAGCATACCTGCGGTTTTAGTCGTTTTTTATATACGCGATTTTCTAGGTGCTGAACCTCTTACAGCTTTATTCTTATTACTGTATTTTCTTTCTGGAGTTATCGCCATGCCCCTTTGGAAGATGCTATGTGAACGCCTTTGTAAATACAAAGTTTGGGCTTTTTCTAACATATTTGCTGTTGCAGGATTTATCGGCGCGTTTTTTCTGAATTCTGGAGATGTTTTAGCCTACGGAATTGTCTGTATCCTATCTGGCCTCGCGCTCGGCGCAGATTTAACTTTGCCGCCATCCATTTTGGCAGATCACGTCCACGCACGTGGCAACAGCGCTTTTTCCGGAACTTATTACGCTTTATTAGCTTTCGTTGCTAAGGCTACTCTAGCTATTGCATCAGCTATTTCACTTCCAGCATTAGACGCTGCAGGATTTAAGCCACAAACTCTCAATTCTGATAGCGCCCTCATGGCACTTTCGTTCGCTTACGCTTTGATACCTAGTATTCTTAAGTTCATAGCGGCAACCTTGCTTTATGCTTTTTTTATTCGATCTCAATCAGGAGGAAATAATGAAAACACTCAAGATTATGGCAACCGTAGCAGGTCTATTTATGCTTAATGGCTGCGCTGAAAACAATTTAGATTATTACAAAAATACGATGCCACGCGCCGATATTAAAGAGTATTTCAATGGTCCTGTCAAAGCATGGGGCATAGTGCAGGATTGGAAAGGCCGGGTGGTGCGCAGATTTGATGTCAATATGGTAGGAAAATGGGACGGTGATATTGGTACGCTGACTGAAAATTTTGATTATTATGATGGAAAAAAACAGCAGCGTGTATGGACAATAAAAAAACTGTCGGAAGACACTTATGAAGGAACCGCTTCAGATATTATTGAGAAGGCTACAGGCAAGAATGTAGGTAGCGCTGTCCGTTGGAATTACGTTATGAATCTTCCTGTCGACGATACAACATATACTATTCGCTTTGATGACTGGATGTGGGCTATGAATGATGGCGTTTTGATTAATCGCTCTTATTTAAAAAAATTCGGCATTACGGTTTCCGAAATTACAATTTTTATGCAGAAACAAAAATAATGAATCAAAATGATTATAAAGATCAGTTTGTTTGGATTATTGGTGCAAGTAGCGGCATAGGATTAGCTCTTGCGCAAGAACTATCCGCACGTGGAGCTATTTTGGCGCTTACTGCACGTCGTAAGCCTGAACTTGAGAAACTCAAAGCCGATCTTGGAGGGCGTCATAAGGTATTTGCCCTTGACTTAACCGACGCTCGAGCCACATTGCTCACTGCTCAAGCTATATGTGCTGCCTTTGGAAGGATTGATAGGATTATTTTTTTAGCCGCTGCTTATGCACCTATGAAAATGGACTCTCTCGATATTACTTTAGTTAAAGGAATAGTTGATATTAATTTAATAGGTGCGTTTAATCTTGCTCATGCCGTGCTTCCTATCTTCAAAACTCAGAAATCTAGAGGTCAGTTTGCTCTATGCGGCAGTGTTGCAGGGTATATCGGATTGCCATATGGTCAACCTTATAGTGCTACTAAGGCGGCGATCATTAATCTTGCTGAAACTCTATATGCTGAATTTGGCGACACGCTTGACATCAAGCTGATTAGTCCAGGATTTGTGCGTACGCAGCTAACTGACAAAAATAATTTTCACATGCCAATGATAATTGAACCCGAACAAGCGGCCAAGGAAATAGCCCATGGCTTGATGTCGCAGCGTTTTGAAATTCACTTTCCTAAGAAATTCATTTTTATGCTTAAAATTCTGCGTTCTTTACCATATGCGCTGTCTTTACGCCTTACACGAATTATCAAAACTTAGAGGTAAACAAACTTGGCAACTCTTTTTGACTCTCTTAAACTTGGTGATATCACACTTTCTAATCGTATTATTATGGCGCCAATGACACGTATGCGCAGCAAGCAACCAGGAAACATTCCTTACGCTTTAAATGCGGAATATTATGCGCAACGTGCAAGTGCCGGGTTGATTATCTCAGAAGCTACACAGATTAGTCAGCAGGGACAAGGATATCCGTGCACTCCTGGAATCCATACTGCTGACCAAGTAGAAGGTTGGAAACTTGTTACCGATGCTATTCATGCGAAAGGTGGAAAAATTTTTCTTCAACTTTGGCATGTGGGCCGGATTTCACATTCGTCATATCAAACAGATGGTCTTCCTCCAGTTGCACCATCGTCTATTAAGCCTACAGGAAAAGCTTTTACTATAGACTGGAATCAGGTCGACTTTGAAGTACCCCACGCGCTTGAAATCTCTGAAATCAAGGAAATTTTAAATGATTATCAACAGGCTTGCGAAAGAGCGATGTTGGCTGGTTTTGATGGCGTTGAGGTACATGGCGCAAACGGCTATCTTCTGGATCAATTTTTGCAGGACGGCAGCAACAAACGTGATGATATTTATGGTTCCTCTATTGAAAATCGAGCTCGTTTCCTTCTTGAAGTCGTCGACATCGCTGCTAAAGTTTGGGGTAATAGTCGTGTAGGTGTGCGTCTTTCACCTTATGGTACTTTTAATGACATGAGTGATAGCGATCCTTTAGCTCTTTTTACTTATGTATTAAAAGAACTCGATCGTCGCAAGATTGCGTATGTACATATGATTGAACCACGCGCTACGGCTGCAGGTAACGGCGATACCATCATTCAAAATGTCCCCTCAACTTTAGACTTATTTCCGAACATTTTTAATGGTGTATTTATTTCTGCCGGGGGTTATTCTCCGGAATCTGCTAAAGCTACAGTAATGAGTGGACAAGCTAACGCCATTGCCTTTGGAAGATTTTATATCTCGAACCCAGATCTTGTAGAACGCATTTGGAGCGGAGTAACCTTAACACCTTATCACAGAGCAACTTTTTATGGTGGTGCGGAGAAAGGTTACACGGATTATCTTTTTTTTTGCAAAGAACATGAATGATAAGATAAACATCGTCTGGTTCAAGAAAGATTTACGTCTTTATGATCACGCGCCTCTTTGTGAAGCTGCCCGTTTGGGTAAAGTAATACCAATTTACATTGTAGAACCTGACCTATGGCGCCAACCCGACAGCTCTCAAAGACATTGGCATTTCTTACACGACAGTCTAAGTGAACTTAATTCACAGATTAATGAGCTTGGTGGTAGACTTCTGGTAAGGGTAGGGGGTGTTGTACCTATTCTAGAAAATCTTAAAAAGCAGTTTAGCAATTTAACTTTATGGTCGCATGAGGAAACAGGAAATGCATGGACATTTAAGCGTGATTTAATGGTTGCTGAATGGTGTAGAAAAAATGAAGTATATTGGCATGAATACCCATCACATGGCGTAATTAGACGCTTAAAAAGCCGTGATGATTGGTCTAAAGTGAGAGGCGCGCGTATGGCAGAGAAAATTTTAGACAAGCCACAATCAATCCAATTTGTAGAAAATGTCTCAGGTGATAAACTTCCCTGCAAAGAAGATCCAATATTTAACGGACCGATATTAACACAAACCCAAGTTGGAGGTCGAAAGCATGGAATTATGGCTCTCAACTCTTTTCTTCAAGACCGAGGACGCAAATATTTAATTACGCTTTCCAAGCCTGGTGTGTCGGCTCGTCATTGTTCTCGCCTCAGCGCGCATATTACGTATGGCACCTTATCTGTACGCGAAATTGAACAAGCAACAAAGACCAAAATATTAAATTTATGTCTCTCAACCGATGAAGAAGCTAAACAACTTATTAGAAATTTGTCGGCCTTCTTATCGCGTCTTGCTTGGCGCTGCCATTTTGTCCAGAAGTTAGAACAGCAGCCAGATATAGAAACACATTGCATGCATTCTGCTTTTGAAGGCATGCGAGAGCCTTATTTTAGAGATGACTATTTCTCTGCCTGGAAAACGGGAAATACAGGATACCCGTTAATTGATGCATCCATGCGTAGTCTAATTGAAAACGGTTGGATTACCTTCCGCATGCGTGCCATGCTTGTCTCTTTTGCAAGCTATCATTTATGGCTGGATTGGAGAAAAACTGCACCCTATCTAGCTCAACTGTTTACAGATTATGAACCTGGCATCCACTATTCTCAGTTTCAGATGCAATCAGGTGTCACAGGAATTAATGCTATTCGCATCTATAACCCAATTAAACAATCCCTTGAACATGATCCTTATGGAAAATTTATTCGTCGCTATTTGCCTGAGCTGCAGGATGTTCCAGATATATTTATTCATGAGCCGTGGCGATGGTCAGATACTTTTAAGAATTATCCACGGCCAATAGTTGACCATAATATTGCTGTTAAAAATGCTCGCTTCCAACTTGCCCAATGTTGGAAAAAATCTGACTTTAACGATCAAGCAAAAGAAGTTCATCGTAAACTAGGCAGCCGTGACCGTTCTTCTAGACGTCAGACTAAATCAAAAAAAGATTTAAGACAAATGGAACTATTTTTGGATTAAGTTATGAAGCTATTTACCTATGTTGTGACGAAAATGCTTATGATATCGTTTACTAATCCAGCTATGGAGGCCCGTATGCATGAAAAAAGTGCTTTTTCCTTTTCGTTTAAAATGCTCACGGGTGATGAACTTATTTCTCTAAAACAATTTGAAGGGAAAGTCATAATGATTGTGAATACAGCTTCGAATTGTGGATTTACTTCTCAATACGAAGCTTTAGAGAAAATTTATAATGCCTATAAAGGTAAAGGTTTCGTAATTATTGGTGTGCCAAGCAACGATTTTGGTAATCAAGAACAAAGTACAAATGAGGAAATTAGCCATTTTTGTAAAGTAAATTACGGTGTTACTTTTCCTATGTCCTCAAAAGAAATTATCTCTGGAAGCGCTGCGCATCCTTTTTATTTATGGGCAAAAGAGACTCTTGGGTTTGGGACTGCACCAAAGTGGAATTTTCATAAATATCTTATTAATCGCAATGGCAAGCTAATCGATTATTTTAATTCTTTTACGTCTCCTGATAACAATCGTGTTAAGCAAGCTATAGAGAAAGCTTTGGCTGAGAAATGACAAATCTTCGTCTAATTCTTGGAGACCAATTA
>MKUV01000015.1 GCA_001898725.1 Caedibacter sp. 37-49 | reverse complement strand
TGCTTAAATACTCCCCTAACCCTTTCTAAAAATAGAAGCAAGAATCTTTGTGTCTATGTTGGCACCTATTGTGCTGAAAAGGTTGCGGGCCAATGCGTTAGAAAAAAATCATCCTTTTGTTGTTTTGGCTCGAGGTTGGCCAGGCTTATACATGAACAAGGTCGTCCTCAACTGGGCCTTAGTTGGGGAGATGCTAAACATCCTCAATGTCGAGGATTTACCGCAGATGAAATCTCAAGAATTGATTTCTCAAAGCTTGATTTAAGTGAACTTTATGAAGAACTTCTAGCTCGTTATACAGAAAAAGACCTTAACTCATATCTAAGTCAAAATCCTAATCTCCTTCAAAATATCGACACCCACATAAAGCTTATTCAAAAAGAGCTCTCTTTGCCCAAAGACAAAAAGTCTGAGAGGACAATGTGATGATGTTAATCTTCATATACTTCTCGCCGATGTCCCACCATTACAACTGTAATAATAATATTATCATCTTCAATCTTGCAGATGATGCGATAATCTCCAACACGATAGCGCCAAAATTCATTCAAGTTCCCAGTCAAACTTTTACCAAGCGTTCTGGGATTGTCTATCGTCAAGATACGTTCTTTAAAATACTGCAGAATACGTCTTTGGATTTGAGGATCAAGCTTCAGGAACTCTTTCTTTGCATCCTTTTGGAATCTCAAATTCCATTTAATGTTTGTCATTTTTTGAAGCAATTAATGATTCGATTTCTTGCATTGAGTAAGTTCTCTCTCCTTGTTCAACCTTCTCATACCGAGCAAGCGCTAATAAATAATCTTCGCGATCTTGAAGAAATTCTTCCAAAGCCCGTTTTACATAATAACTCTTGGATCTGTGCGTTTCTTTGGACAGTTGATCGAGGCGTTTTTCTAACTCTTCAGAAAGTCGGACAGCAAGCATGATGAATCTCCATTCTTATATTTTAAAGTATAATATGTATAACAAGTTATACACAAGAGTAATTTTAATTCTTATAATAATTTTGAACACCATAAGGTCAGAAGTTCTTTTTGCAGAAGAGTCGTTCTATAAAAGACGAGCTGAAGGTTGGCATTGGTATGAAGAAAGAAAAATACAAAAAGATAAGAAAGAAGATGAGCAAAAAAAGAAAGATCTTCACCCTCCTAAAGTCATAACTCCTACACAAATCTTAAAGCTTTATAGACAGGAACTCGAGAGAAAGCTTCAGCTCGCGATGCTCTTTCCAACATTAGAGAATGTGAAAAATTACCAAGAGCTCCAAAAAGATTTAATGGGAAGAAGCCAACTGTTTTCAGAGAGGTGGATGCAATCCATTTATTTGAATCCTCATTTAGACTTTACCAGCAAGTATCCGATTAATCAGATTGGACGGCATACGTATATAGATGAAGAAAAGAAGGTTAAAAGCGCAAAGTTAAAAGCTTTATCAAATACTTATGGATTCTTCTTTTTCTTCAAAGGAGATTGTCCTTACTGCCATACCTTTGCACCCATTGTGAAACGCTTTGCAGCACGCTATGACTGGACTGTTAAAGCGATCAGTCTTGATGGCGGCAAGCTTAAAGAATATCCAAAGCCTTTGTTAGACAATGGTATTGCTGAAAGGCTTACGATCACTCAAGTCCCTGCTCTTATTGCCGTTAATCCAAAAACACAAGAAATGCTCCCCATCAGCTACGGACTTACCTCTGAAGATGAGATGGAAACACGCATTCTCACTTTGATAGGTAAATCATGAAGAAACTATTTTTTTTCTTGTTTGTAATCATCACTTCTCAATCAGTCCAGGCAGGTATTAATGGCGATCTTGAAGATTTCTTTAAGAGCATGGGTTCTGCTGTAAATGCAACTTCAGCTTCAGCTTACCAAGATCAAGCAGCAGGGTATTATACAGGAGGGGGTATTTTTATTCGTAACTCTTCTAAAAACATTCAACCATTAACTCTTCAACTACCATCTTATCGAGCAGGATGTGGGGGGATTGATCTTCATTTAGGAGGCATGAGCTTTATCAAAGCACAAGAGCTTTTAAGTGCTTTAAGAGCTGTAGGATCCGCCATGCCAAGTTATGCTTTTATGCTGATGATGCAAACGGTCTCTCCTCAAATTTACAACACCATTAATGAATTGAATGCCATCGCGCAAAAGATTAATCAGATGAACATTAACTCTTGTGAAGCTGCAGCTACCACTTTAGGAGCCTTATGGCCACGATCTGATATGTCAAGCAAGCATCTCTGTACAGCAATTTCTGGAAACTTAGGGCAATTCTCAGATTGGGCAGCTTCTCGTCAAGGGTGCGGTGCAGGAGGAAATAGAGATTCAGTGCTTTCACAAAACACAGTTAAGGAAGAATATAAAAATATGCTTGTGGGTGAATACAACCTTGCATGGAAAGCGATTCAGCAAAACAGTTTTTTAAGTGCCGACCAAGAAATCTCTGAATTCTTCATGACACTCTCTGGAAGCTTAATTTCTCGTAAAACAGGGGGTGGTGATAAAAATCCGTTTCATGTGTCTGTTTTACCATCACTCGCTGATCATGGAGATCTCATTAATGCTCTTCTCCAAGGAGGGCAAGCCAAGATTTGGAAGTGTGATACTAAGGATAAATGCCTATCGCCCAAAGCGGCTCATGTGAGTGTTTTGAAACCTTTAGAAGGACGAGTGTATGCCATTCTCGATTCCATGGTGAATAAGGTTTATTTGGACGAAAAGCTCTCAACAGAAGAGCTTGCCTTCCTTAATTCAACGAGCCTTCCTATTTATAAAATTTTGAATGTCACAACGGCCTATAAACGTGGAAAAGCACCAATTGATATAAGGGATTACTCACGTCTCATTGCTTATGATCTTCTCTCTCAATATCTGCTTGAGGTCTTAGATATTGTCACAGTTAATCTAAATGACTTAAGAACTGTTCAAGTCGATGATGGCCATATCAAACGGCTTTTGGATGGCATCCATAAAGTAAGAGAACGGGTTGTGCAGAGAAGAACAAGTGTTGTTCAGCAACTTCAGTCTATTTTATCTCTAATTGAAAAAACATCTGCGCTAGAAGCTCAACTCTTCAGCACAGCCTCAATGATTTCCCATGAAAAAAGGTAAATAGAAATGGAAACAACAATTTATACAATTGGAGGTGGAGAGATCTTCTCTCTTATCTTTAATGGAATAGCCTCACTCATAGGAGGAGGAGATACAGCTGGTCATAAAGGACTTTTCTTTAATGCCTTTGTAAGAATAGGCACCATTACAGGACTCTTGGCCGCTTTTGTACAAACGCTGTGGCGTGATCAAATGGAAGTTGTTAGATCTTTCTTCATGCCCTTTGTCATTGTGCTTTTTGTTCTTTTAACCCCTTCTATGAAAGTTCATATTATTGACACAAGTATGGGCCGTAAAATTTATACAGTTGATCATGTTCCTTTTGGCCTTGGGTTTACGGCTGGTCTCTTCAGTCAAATCGGTAAAGAGATTACTGAAAAAGTAGAGCAAGTGTTCTCGCTTCCTGATGATCTTAAGTATCATAAGACAGGGGCAGTATTTGCAAGTAACCTCATTAAAAATGCCAAGCAGTTTCATCTAGTGGATGAAAATGTATCCGAGAATATGCGAGGCTTTGTGACCCAATGTAGTGCTTATGATGCGATGTTAGGTCGTAAATATACATTTCAGGATCTTAAGAATACGGATGACATTTGGGGACTCATCACAGCATCCCCTTCACCTGTGAGATCGTTCCTTTGGAAAGAATCAGGTCAGAAAAGTCAGATTGTCACGTGCCAAGTCGGCGCTCAGAAGCTGAACTCAATCTTTGGACGAGAAATTGCTAACTCTGCTGATTCGTTCGGCAAGAAGCTTTTTAGATCAAATAGTGAAATGCCGATTAACTATAAAGCAGAGATTTATAAGTATCTCCCTCTATCCTTTGGGTATCTTACCAATTCCGCTAAAAGTGCAGAAGACATCATTAAACAACAAATAATGATTCATTCTGTGTTGGATGGAATTGAAAATAAGTCTGTTTCTTTAGGAAATGCGCCTAATGTAGCTCTCAGGAAAGCATACCTACAACAAAGAAATACCAATCTTTCTTTAGGAGAACTTGCTGCTGATACACTGCCAGTCATGAAGATTCTTTTGGAAGCCATCATTTATGTGGCGTTCCTTGTGGTCTTTCCGCTTACGCTTTTTCCAGGTGGACTTAGAACTTTTAAAACTTGGTTGAGTCTTGTCGTCTGGATTCAAAGCTGGGGACCTCTATATGCAGTCCTTAATATGATCATGACCGTTTATGGGAAGTCTCAAAGTCTCTCTTTAACAGCCCTTAATGATAGCCATGGCATCACCATTGCAAATTCAATAGGACTCATGGATTTTCATGCGGATTTGTCTGCGATGGCGGGATGGGCTGCAATCAGCGTACCTTTCCTTGCTTTCGCACTCGTTAAAGGGGGGGTTGCCGCTTTTAACAACATTGCAACCCATTTAGGAGCTGTATCTCAAAATGTGGCAGGAAGAGCAGGTGAGGAACTCACCTCAGGGAACTTCTCTTTTGGAAATGTCTCCATGGGCACAGTTCAAGCCAATAACACAAGCATGAACCAACATATGCTCTCAGGAAGTTGGCATTCAGGGGCTTTCACGCAAAATGATGGACGTCTTCAAGAAACAACCACAGCGAGTGGTCATCAGATTATGGATGAGAAGATCTCATCACTCGCAAGTAATCTCAATGTGTCAGAAAGTATGCAATCGATGTTTCAAAGGCAAGCAGCAAGATCTGAAGGGGCCGCACAAAATCAGATGATGGCCGCAAGTCAACAGGAGTCCCGGGCTTATCGGGATATGATTGATCTCGCCCGTCATCAAGCAACACATAAAAGCATGACAACTGGATATTCAGATTCAGCCAATACAAGCTTGGGTAAGAGTTTATCTAGAATTCATAATATGACAGAAAGTTTTGCTAAGCAGAATAGCATGAGTTATGATCAAGCATCTCAATTGCTTGCAGAAGTCTCAGCAGGTTCTCCTAAGTTTTTTGGTATTTCTGCAGGTTTAAAAGGAGATGTACAATCAAGAGCTGCAAGTTCAGAAAGTTATTCTAAAGCTCAAAACTTTGCTAAAGATCATAATTTAAGAGACGACTTTAATACTGTGCGTCAAGCCGCTCGCGATCATCGTGCAAGCTTAGGAAATGATATAGGTCAACGTTATGCCGAGAGTATTTCTTCGTCCTTTGATAAAGCAGATCAATTTAGATTAGAGGCAAGTGCAAGCTTACAAAGGTCTCAATCTTTCACTGAATCTGCTTCAGAATCGTCTCAACATTCATGGTCCATTTCAGATAATTTAAATCAAGAATATTTAGAGTGGCTTTCACACCAAAGTTATATGGGGAGCGGCAATGGTATGGGAATGTCTCAAGCTAAACATATTGTCCTCAATGATGAGAAGATGAATCGCGCTTATCAACGAGAGTTCTTGCAACAGCATCAAGCAGGTTTAGATAATTATTTTGACCAAATACCAATACATTCTCCTCAAGATATCCAGAGAGCATATCAAGATTATGCTGCCTCAATTTATAAACCAGAAAACATAGGATCTCATTACGGAGATGTTCAATCCAGTGCTTTTAAAGATGGATTTATCCCATATCAAGAAAAAGAGAAAACGATAAACCAAGAAATATCTGATCTTAAAAGCCAAGTAGATGACCTTTCAAATAATCAGCAAGCACTTCAGACAGAGGATAATATTATGAATTTTGGAAATGAATTAAGCAGCAAAGTTAATAATGAGCAAAGTAAAAATGTAATCGTCAAAAACCTAGAAGAAGTAAGAAATTCTACCTTAGGTCAGTATTCCTCTGGCCATGAAGAGAACTAAGCTCTTGAGTTCTGTTAACTTGCCACCCCAGAGTTCCAAGCTTGAGAGGATCATAGGAGCGATTATCAAATGTATGATAGCGAGTACCTTCTCTTTTTTCAAATTCTTCTTGAATCAACTTGAAGATTTTTGGTGCTGGAATTTTGAGAATAAACATTCTGTAAAGAGGGTAAAATCCCCAAAGAGTTATGTAAGATCTAACAAAGTAACAACTAAACTTGTAATTAAACAATATCATGAAAAGAGCAATGATAGTTGCTACTCCCGCTGCAAAAATACGATAATTTCTTTTGCTTTTTACATAGGTATTAAGTTGATCTTGCGTGATCTTATATTTCTCACTCAAGTCTTTTTCATTAATTGGAGACGGCGCAATAAATCGCGTCATTTGATCAAAGAAAATGACTAAAATTATGTAGAGCAAGGGAATGTGCCAAATATCTTTTCCCAAAAGAATAGAGCCTATGAATGTAGCAATATAAGCGAGAACGCAGGCATAAATTCTCAGCTCAAGAATATTAGCTTTAATTTGAATTTTCATTACTTAACTTCCTACCAGAAAAATATAGCAAAAAATCGAGGATAAATAAAGAACAATGGGATTGATTCATAATATAACACGAGGTGGACAGACCAATATCCACTTCATCTCTATGTTAAAACAAGTGATGAAAGTAGGCCTCTTATGTTCTTTGTTGATAGGCTCTATCTTTTACGGAGCTAAAACCTACCATGAAGTTCCAAAGACCTATTGGCAAAGCTATATGAAATATTACAGTCATGAGCTTAATCCTTTCCTGCTCTTTGTGATTGAGGATAAAACAACCCTTCATCGCCTCCCTCAGGTTTTAAAAAGAGTGTCACTGGTAAATGAGACTCTGGAGAAAAACCTATCCAGTGGGCTTAAGGCTTTCTTGATTTCCTTGAGTATCATACTCCTTTCTTGGCTTATTATCGGAGCTCGTCAAAGGCAGAAAAAACACAATCGAGGAAATAAGTTTGCAACTCCTTTTAAACTCAAATTGCTCATTAATTTTAGAAGAGAAAATTCTGACCTTAAAATTGCGAATCTTCCACTCGTCAAGGATAAGGAAACCTCTCATATTTTGATCTCAGGGACAACCGGATCTGGAAAATCTAACTGTTTTAATATTCTGGTACCTCAGGTAAGAAAAAGGGCTAACAGAGCTCTTGTTGTTGATCTCACAGGCCAGTATGTTTCTCGATTTTATCAACAAGGAGACTTAATCCTAAATCCTTTTGATATTCGAACAATCAATTGGGATCCATGGATGGATTGTGAACTCACAAGCCATTATGATATGCTCGCTGCGGGGCTTATCCCTCAACAAAAGTATGTCTCAGATCGCTTTTGGGATAATGCCTCGCGTGCCCTCTTTTCAACAGCTATGCAAAAATTAGATTGTCTTGATGATCATAGTATTCATGAACTGCATCGGATCTTGATTACAGCTGATCTTAATGAATTTGAGAGCTTCTTTAAAGAGACAGAAGCTGCTTCTTATACGAGTAAAGATGGTGAAAAAATGACGCTTTCTATTCGCTCAAACTTGGCTCTGCAGATTAAAAGTTTTAAGCACCTTAATGACCAGACTAAGGGTTTTTCCATCAGGCGTTGGATTCAAGAAGAAGAGCAGAACAATTGGCTTTTTATTACCGCAAGGCCAGATCAGCGAGAAACCTTAAAGCCCTTGATCTCTTGCTGGCTTGAGATTGCTTTTAATGCCGTTATGACTTTAAAACCTAATCAAAAAAGAAGGTTATGGTTCATGATTGATGAGCTCCCTGCCCTTCAACAGTTGCCTTCCTTACCCTTAGCTCTTGCAGAACTGAGGAAATATGGTGGGTGTATCATGGCGGGAATTCAAGGAATGCCTCAGATCAGTGACCTTTATGGGAATGCAGGGTCTCAAGCGATATTAGACCTTTTTAATACCTTTATATTTTTCAGAAGCACTGATCCCCAAACAACGGGATGGATCTCTAAAGTCTTAGGTGAAAAGGATGAGACAGAAATGGTTGAAAATCTCTCATACGGAGCTAATACTATCAGGGATGGCGTGTCATTAAACCAGCAAACTCACACCAAGCCTATTGTGATTCCCACAGAAATCCAGAGCCTTAAAGATCTTGAGGCTTATATCAAACTTCCAGGGAACTATCCAATTACAAAGCTTAAAATGGATTATAAAAACTTACTTCAAAGAATAAATGCGTTTGATATTAGTCCATTCCCAAGAAATGCCGCTAGGAAAGCTTTTTCATACTCTCAAAAAGAAGTTAATATATTTTAGAAACTATCAAACTTTCGAGAGTGACATCCACATCTAAGTATAGCTTCATATAATTCCACAAAAGAGTCATTTTAAACTAAAAATAGGAAAATAACTCTGTTATGTAATTTAAGCTATTCTTGCGCTTCCTACTTAAAAATCGTGGGAAGAAATTCTATTTCAATCTGTTGGTATCTACTGATAGTTAAGAACAGGCCCATTTAACACGCGTTTAATTGTACTTACACTTGCATAAAATAGAGGAGTACTCCAGATAGTAAAGAAGAGCTTATAGAAATAACTATTCATAATAAGCATAATCATGCGATCAGCAGGTAAGATTTTGAAGTAAGTTAAAAAACAAATTACAATAGTAGTATCTACGAATAGAGAAATAGCTGTACTACCTACGCTACGTAGCCAGAGCCAACGACCATTAGTTGCTTTAAGAATCCAAAGGTAAATCACAATATCAACTAATTGTGCCGAATAACAAGCAATAATCGATCCAATAAAAGCTATCCCATAAGACCCTAATACATTATGGAACATTATATCATCAACTTTAGACCAAGAAGTAGCCTTTAGATAGTCCATAATTGAAATTGCTAATGCAATTAAGACATTCATAACAAGTCCTAATTTTACACAAAAATTAGCTTTTTCTTTGCCATAAAATTCAGTAATAAGGTCGGTTAGCAAAAAAGTCAAAGGGTACAAAATAGCCCCTACTGAAAGCTCAAAGGTATAGAAATGAAGTAGAGGTAAAGATACATACTTTTGATATACTATGTTTCCTGTCACAATCAGAACAGCAAATAAGACACATATGCTTGTATAAACTTTATCAGAGTTACTCATTTTAAGATGCCTATTTTTGCTGCAAGAATAAAATCATTTTCTGTAAGACCTCCAACGTCATGAGTCCATATTTCTACTATACATAAACCCCATGTAATGGTTAAATTTGGGTGATGTGCTTCCTTTTCCGCCATATCTGCTATCTGATTTGCAAAAGTCATTGCATCAATAAAATTATCAAACCTGAATTCTTTATATAAATGGCCAGCCTTATTTATAACCCATCCTTCTCTAAGTCGCTTTAAAAACTCATAAATACAATTACGAGCTAAAGGTTTTCTTGAGCCAATTTCATTACTTAAACTATTGATCATTCCAACCTACTAACAAATTTTACTTAAAGGATTAACTTCTAGAAAGTTATATAGTAATAACATATTTCTTATAAGTATATTTTAATCTAATATTGCACTACACTGCAGAAACAATAAAAAATATAATACATACTCTTTGGAGTAACCCCCATTTAGACAGTATAGTTGATAGCTCTTATTGATGAACATATTTTATTCTCTTTTATGTGGCAAGCTTTCTTCTATACTCTCGAGGAGAGAGCATCTTAAGCCCTTTATGAGGAGCTTTTTCATTATAATCTTCGAACCATAAGGGAAGCTGCTCAATAACTCTTTGAGCTGAGCTTAAATCCCCAAAGGCCACATAATCTCGTTTGAATGTTTTTACAAAAGCTTCAGCCATCCCGTTGATCTCTGGACTGTAAGGTGCTGTTGTGCAGACCTCAAACCCCAGAAGACGCCCAAAGTGAACTGTGTCTCTGGCTACATATTGTGGACCATTATCGCTGAGCCACTGTAATGGATGAGGGACTTTATTGACTTTTCCAAACCTTTTCTCAACACTCTCAGCCATAAGATCTCTAATCATCGTCCCATCAATTCTTTTTGAAGAAGCAATCCATGAGATAATCTCTCGATCATGGCAATCCTTGCTAAAAGCAATAGTGACCTTATCTCCACTCCAACATTGCAGAGTAAAGAGATCTGAACGTAACGGTACGAGCAAGTACCTCTAGAATTTAAGAGTTATTCATGGGATGTTTTTGGGAAGTTATAAGGAGACAATTTATGGCCCAAAAACAAGACCGGAAGGATTATTGGCAGCAAACAATAGAGAAGTTCTTATCGAGCGGGCTCAGTCAAGATGAGTATGCTAAGCAGCATAAAATTTCAAAGGCAAGCCTTTATAAGTGGAGCAAACGCCTATCAATTCCTTTAACTGCTTTTAAAAAAACTCCCTTGGAATCTCAAGCTCAGCCTTTAACTTTTATAAAGATTCCCTCTGTTTCTGTGTCTAGAGACTCGATTCCTTTAAAGCTTGAGATTATGGGAGTTAGGGGCTCTTCTATTAAAGCTGAAATGAGTGTGGTTTTGGAACAAGTAGCTTCCTTATTAAAGGCATTAATAGTTTAATGTTTTTGCCTTTTGGATGTAAGATTTATTTAGCAAGTACAGCTGTTGATTTGCGGAAGTCTTATCAAACGCTTGGGATTGTTGTTAAGAATATCCTTGCTCATGATCCTTTATGCGGACACTTGTTTGTCTTTTATAACAAGCGCCGAGATACACTTAAGATCTTGTACTGGGACACGAATGGCTTTTGTTTATGGAGTAAGAAGCTAGAGAAAGGTAAGTTTATTTTACCTTTTTCTTTTAAAGAGCCAAGCCTTGAAATGAGTGTCTACCATTTACAGGGACTTATCCAAGGGATTGACTGTTGGCAAATTCCCAAAGCAAAACGACTTTCTTATTGTGTTATAAGCTAGTTGCAAAAAAGGTGCCTTTCTTTATAGTAATGGTATTCATCTGGGGAGATTGAATGACATTTTCATTTGATGACAAGACCTTTGATCGTAAGCAACTGCCGAATGATCCTGAAGCGCTTAAGGATATTATTGAGGGGTTGGTTCATCATTTTAGCCAAAAGATAGGGGAGCTTCTTCATAAGATTGATCAGCTTGAACATGAAGTTGCGACTTTAAAGAAGAAGCAATTTGGCCAAAAATCCGAGAAGCTTTCAGTTAATAAAACTCTTTCTTCGTTAGAAAATTCAAACAAGGATGAGCCTCATAAGAAGCATCCTGGCCGTCATAAGTTACCTGATCATTTAGAGCGTGCTCGCATCCCCCATGACCTTAATGAAGAAGAAAAGGTTTGTCCTTTATGTCAGGGCCATCTTGTGAAGATTCAAGAGATGGTTAGTGAGCAGCTTGATGTCATTCCAGCTAAGCTACAAGTGAAAGAGCATGTTCGTTTTAAATACGCTTGTCGTCATTGTTATGGGAGCATAAAGATCTCTAAGCTTCCTGATGCTCCTATAGACAAAGGACTTCCGAGTGCTAATTTACTGGCGCATGTGCTAACGAATAAATTTTATGATCATGTTCCTTTTTATCGCCAACAGCGCTGGTTTAGGCGGCATGGATATGAAGTCTCTCGATCGACCTTATGGAGCTGGGAAGAGAAGTGTGCCATTGCTTTGGAGCCTCTTGTTAAAGCTTTAGGTCATGAACTGGTTACAGGGGACCACCTCTTTACAGATGATACTCCTATGCCAACATTAGAGAAAGGCCAGAGCAAAGCAAAGATAGGTAGGATATGGGCTTATACGCGCCGAGAAGCCCTCAATCAGAAAAGCATGACAGTCTATGAGTATACTCCTGACCGTAAGGGGATTCATTCTCAGATATTTTTAAAAGATTTTAAGGGTTATTTACAGGTTGATGCTTTTGCTGGTTTTAACAAGCTATTTATCAATGAGAATACGATTACAGAAGTAGGGTGTATGGCTCATGCCCGCCGTAAGTTTATTGAGGTTACCTCTGTTGATCCTCACTCTCATGCTTTTGGGGCTTTAAAGTTAATCCAGGAGCTTTATAAGATTGAGCGTTTTATAAAACAAGCAGGTTATAGTGATGAACAGAGGAAGTATCTTAGGAAAAGGAGATCCAAGCCCTTTTTAAAAGGTCTTTATCGCTGGCTGAAGAAATATCAATCTCTTGCTCCCCCTAAGAGCTCTTTAGGACAAGCGATTGGATATGCGTTTAATCATTGGAAAGCCCTAACAGCCTTTTTAGGAGATGGACGTCTAGAAATAGACAACAACCGCTCAGAGAGAGCAATTAAGCCAATTGTGATTGGGCGTAAGAACTTTCTCTTTATGGGTGGTCCTCGAGGCGGTTGGGCAGCTGCAATTATCTTTAGCTTAATAGAGACATGCCGGCAGAATAACGTTGATCCTCAAGCATACCTTGCAGATGTTTTAGAACGTCTGCCAACTCATCCAAACCGCCTTATTAAAGATCTATTGCCGCATCATTGGAAGCCTTCCTATGATTTACCGATGGCACAAGCCGCTTAAAAAATTTAGCAGATCTCATGCTAATAAAACATAGGTACTTGCTCGTACCCTTACATCTGAACACCATCTTAAATTGCTTTTCAACGTAATGATCTTTCCTTCATGAATCCTTTGAGGCCTAAGAGCGTGTCTTGGCAGTAATAGTTGGTTTTCTTTCATTAAGCGGTAAATTTTCTATGATTAATCGAGATTCCGAGCTTCTTCCTTAAAAGAACTGTAATACGCCGATAACCATAAGCAGGCAGAGGTGGTACCTATAATTCGGACAGAGATTTAAGCTATAGTTGCATCTTCTCGATGTCGAGCGCCATGATAAATGATCCAGTTAAGTGAGTTTCCGCCAACCTAATTGACCCACCTGGGGTAAAAAATTATGCTTTTGATTTCATTGCAGCCTCCTCTTGTTGAGGGGAAGAAGATTTAGCTTGCTGCTCCTTACGACGATATGAATCACCTTCCAAAATGACGTGGTAGCTCTGGCTCACCACACGATCAAGAGCAGCATTTCCCATAGCAGGGTCTGGAAAGAGCTCAACCCATGCTTCAATCTTCCGATTGCTCGTAAAAATAAAGCTGGATTTTAAGTGACGTTGAGCAATCAGTTCATAAATATCTTCAGCCTGAGAAAAGCTCAAAGCAGACAAACCAAAGTCATCAATAATTAAAAGCTCTGGGGCAACAAAGCGATTTAAGGCTCTCTCCCAAGTATGATCAGCTCGACTGGCATTTAACTCCCTTAAAAGAGTGGCAGCTCTAATAAAACGAACTCTCTTTCCTTGCCTACAGGCCTGATGCCCTAAAGCTTGAGCAAGATGTGTCTTGCCTGTACCTGTTGGGCCCACAATTAAAATATGGCGACTTTCTTGTAAATAATGCCGCGTCATTAAATCATGGATGAGGTGTTGCATCTTTAAAAGACGTGTTGTGAAATAGTAGTATGCGAAATAAAAATATAGGGATGCCAAGATAAATGTTACACCATTGTTGTTATTTCGAGAAATATCACCTTTAGCGTTTTGTATATTGCAGGTAGAAGTTCCACAACCCAGAACAGAGATAAATCATAGTATCATCCTGCCCTTTACGATTACGATATATGCCTGACATGGCCCCAAATCTCTTAACACCATTAATGGCATGCTCAACAACAATCCCAATGCCAGAAATTACCTTGTTTTCTTGTTTCTGCTGGGAAGTAAGATTTTTTCCCCTGGGCTTCTTATGAGGCATCATGACAGGATTATTATTCTTCAGAATAGAAATAATTCCTTGATACCCTTTATCAATCCATAGAGCGATCTCTTGAGGGATGTGTTCTAATATCTCTGTTTTCTTAAGTTGCTTGAGATCATGAATGCGGCCATCCTTAGTTGGAGAAAGAAAGAGAATTTCACGCTTCTCATTGGCTATAAGCGTGTTTTTACGCGTGTATGTTTTCTTCTTTCCTGAATAGCGCTTTCTTTGAGCTTTGGACTTTTGAGGACGTTGTGTCCTTCGCTCCGTCCCATCAATAAATAAATCCCTAGCATCCGGGCAGAGAACTAAGAATTCTTCCATAGAACGTACCTGGCGCTTGGGTAATACCAGATGTCTTCCTAACGCTTGCTCGAGTAAAGGCATAAAACGAGCTGTCCAATGAAAGCATTGGCTACGGTCAACTCCAAAGATAAAACTTGCTAAATCATATGTTGGATACGTCTTGAAATAGAATAAAATGTAAAAGAGTTTACTTTGAGCATCTTTTAAAGCTCCTTTACGGCCGCCACCTACTTTCCTCTTACGAGTCTTATGGGAAAAATGATCAACCAGAATAGGCTCAAAACTCATTAATAAAATCATAAATTCTTGAATGCTGAGTCCTGTGAGTGATTTCATATGGCGGTTACTCTTCAGAGCGCGCTCAATCATTACCATCTGGTTCCTATCTCCTCATTTAACTCTAGGCCAGTAGTTTACCACTCGCTGAAATCAATTCTATACTAAAATCTATTTCACAACACATCTAAAGGATATCTTCCAAGTTCATATCCCTCAAACGTCTTCTCTTGCTCAAACTTGGCTTTCTTTAAGCGCTCAACCAGAGCTTGAGCATCACGACGCTGTATCTCATCTTGCAATAAAAGGCTAAGCCATTCCACATGAGAAAGAGCATTCTCTCTAGCTTGTGAAAGTCGCACCTCAAAAGTCTCAAGAATCCCAGGAAAGCGCAACCTTTTTAATTGTTCTGTTAAGGAAGGTGTTATCATAGGCTTACCTCCTGAGGCTGGAACTCATGAGGTGTGATCTTGCTACAATAAAACGGACACAAGAAACCGAGATGGGTTAATGTTTATATGAAGGAGGAAACATGACCCAG
>MKUV01000014.1 GCA_001898725.1 Caedibacter sp. 37-49 | reverse complement strand
GAGGGCTTTTTCTAACAGTATTGGACAAAATAAAACGTTTTATTTGAAAGCTTAGAGCTTATCTCTAAGCTTACCTTTATACCCTACCACACATTGTTACCTTTTTCAATAGAAATATGTACAAAAATAGAGAATTATTTATTATAGCGGAGCAAAATAAGGGATATTTAGACTTTAGGCACAATTTTGAATCGACGTTTCTTTTTTTTAATTTTCTATAATTTCAACTTCAACTGGCTGAATAAAATAAGCCTCTATCTTTTCAAAAAGTTCGTCATGTCTTTTTGTTGAAGCCCATAATTCCAATTTTTCTTCGCGGCTAAATGAAAGTGAAATAATAGGATTGCTCTTTAAGCTATCATAAGTTATTTCCATGAAACCATCTTGCTGTTTGACTTCTTGCAAAACTTCCTGATACCATGTTGGGAAATAAGAAAGCCCCTCAATATTTAGAAAATATTTCACCTGTATTTTAAATATTTTTTCCTGAGTCATAAGACCTCTTGATTTATAAGCATCAGTGCTCAAGTCTCAGGTTTTCAGCAAGCTCAGTTACTGCACTCTTAACGTTCTCTTGATAAGGCTTAAAATCTGCAGCCGTATTTTTGAGTTTCTTTCTCTCATTCAACATAGAAGACGAAAGCGTAAGAGCGGGCATGATGGAGGTCAGCTTCATTTTAAAGCATTCTAAAACTTGCCTTAATTGCGTAGCCGCTTTCTCTCCGCCCTCTTGAAAACCATAGCTTATGATCGCTGCTGGCTTGCTCTTCCATTCAATATATAGATAATCAATTGCATTCTTTAAGGATGCAGGATAGCCACAATTATATTGAGGTGTCAAAAAAATATACCCATCATAAGAAGCAATTTCTTGACTCCATCTTTTAGTATGTTCATGAGTATATAACTTTGGCCCTTCAATAGGCAAACTCGCTTCATTAAACAAAGGTAATTTCCAGTCTTCAATCTCAACCAAATTGAACTTAACGTTGGGAGTTTCTTGTACTTGCGTTAGAATCCATTCCGCCACTTGCCTTCCAATTTTATTGGGACGTGTACTACCAATGATAATACCAACTTTATAAGCTAATTTCTCTTTTTTGTACTCAATACTCTTATGGTCGGCTACTTGTCCTTTTACAGACAACGGTGACAACATTATAAAAAGAATCCCAAAGATAAAACGCATTCTCTTTCCTTTATTAAATAGGTAAATTTAAAGGTTTTTATAGCATGCTTTTCTAACAATCAAAAGCTGAAGAAAAAGCGTTTCAATCCTGAAAAAATAATTCCTCTAATATAAAGCTAACTTTTACATTTTATTAACAGTAAACGTTTATAACTTTATAAGTGTTTAAATAATATTCATGTATAGGAAAATAATTATGTCATTTAAAAATATTCTCATCTCAGCAGCAACTTCCTTGATAATGGCAAATGTTTCATATGGGTCTCAGATGACTTGCTCTAAACTTCTTCAAGAAGCGAGCTTTGCAGAGCTTGTTAAAAGCTCACAAGTAACAACACTTTCGCAATTACTTGAAGGTAAAAAAATGTATTTTACCTACCAAACAAAAGATAAAAACTCTGTTGTTACAGGAGAAATTAAACCTGATAACATTGCTATGAACCATGATAGAGGCCTAAGCGGTGCTTTAATCAAGCAAAAGAATAAAATTGAAAATTTTGACTTTAAAATTACAAATGTTCAAAGAGATTTAACAAATCCCACCATCTGCTCAGGAAGCGTTGCAGTACATTATTTTAGTAATAGAGGGCTTAATAATTTAATCAAATACCCGAGAGGAAATGCAGAAGCAGATAAAGAAGTTTATAAGCGCCGCTATACAATAACAATTACAAAAGTTATTCCTTCTAAAACTCAAACTAATTTAGGAGGATTCATCAAAAAATAAGAATAAAGTATAAAACTTTATCCTTAAAAGAAGAAGTCTCACTCAAATATAAGAGGAGACTTCTTTAAAGCTAGCTCACTCATCACAAAAAGGCGTCCAATTTTTATCTTACTTCTTATGAGATTGCGAATTCAGATTATTTTTGCACATAAAATATTTTAGAGTATATTTTCCAGCTTTAAAAAAGGCTTCTGTGTCAACCTTAAAAACCATCAGCAATTGTTTTCCATCCCTGTAATCGGGATTAACTTCTTCATAATAACCATCATAGGAAACAACGCCTTCTATGGCTTTTTCGCGAATAGTATTTTTCTTTTTATAAGCCGTAAGAAGAAAAATGTCGCCATGCTTTTCATATTTTCCCTCTCCTGCAATCGTGTCGCAAACGATTGTCATTACTTGCCTTGTAAAAACATCTGTTTCAATACCTTTTTGGGGAAAATGATTTGGATAACGTTGTGCTATATTATATGCTTTTGGTGTTCCCATAAAGCAAGCAAAGCAAACTTTCTTACCAGGAAACTTCCAATGTGTTCTTAAATAGCTGTTAAATAAAACTGTATTACTGAAATTATGCCGTTGATATTCTTGCTCAATAGCTCCATTTCCAAGATAAACAATCACATGATCTTGAAAAAAAATCCATTTAATCGCAAGTGTACCAATCAGTTTGCGCTCATCATTTTTAAAAAATGCATATAATAAATCTTTCTGGGAAATGGATTTTAAGAGATCATCACGTGTAAGACCAAAAAATTTTTGTTCTAAATGTATAAATTCTTCCATGAGTTGTTTGTCAATTTTATTACACTCAATGACTTGATAGGAAATTTTCATTTTAGTGGCTTTCAGAAAAGAATCATTTACCTTTATAGAATATCACCAAATGGTTAATATTTCCTTTTTGGAAAACTTTTAAAGGTGTAAATTTTTTTCTACGGAAGGAAGCCACATTATATAGAAAAGCAAAAAAGTTATTAAATAAGGCTTAAGGATGATTTTGAGGTATTTGCAAAAATTCTTGTGATAAAAATTTAAAGAAATATTGAATTTTTAAAGAAGAAATAAAAAAGAGAGCTCTGGTGGAACTCCCTTTTTTTAGATGAAAAACAACAGCCTTAAGCGTTTTGTTCTGGCATTTCCTTCGCCTCAGAAGAAACAGGCGGTAAAGCTATTTCGTTTGAGGGAGTTTCTTGCGCTACGCGTTCAAGATCAAGCTTGGTTGCAACACGTTTTAGGTTATTAATCACACTCCCTGTTCCAGCCGGAATCAGACGTCCCACAATGACGTTTTCCTTCAAGCCGATGAGATTGTCAATCTTTCCAGCCACAGCGGCTTCTGTAAGAACACGTGTGGTTTCTTGGAAAGATGCTGCCGAAATAAACGACTCTGTTTGAAGCGAAGCCTTGGTAATACCTTGCAATACAGGATGTCCAACTGCAGGTCTTAAGTTGTCTTTAAGCAGTTTATCGCAGATGTCATTAAATTCACGGCGATCAACATGTTCGCCCACAAGATAAGTAGAATCACCTGGATCCTCAATTTCAATCTTCTGAAGCATTTGACGCACGATCACTTCAATGTGTTTATCGTTAATTTTAACACCTTGTAAGCGATACACTTCTTGAATTTCATTAATCAAGTAACTTGCCAAGGCTTCCACACCAAGAATACGTAAGATCTCATGAGGCACAGGATTTCCATCGACAAGAAGCTCACCACGTTTAACGTAGTCACCTTCAAACACTGTAACGTGACGACCTTTTGGAATCATATATTCTAAAGGCTCTCCATTACCCTCTGTTGGGACAACACGAATACGACGCTTGGTTTTGTAATCTTTGCCGAATTCTACACGACCATCAATTTCACTGATAATCGCATGATCTTTAGGCATGCGTGCTTCAAAAAGTTCAGCCACACGAGGAAGACCTCCTGTAATATCACGTGTCTTTGAGCTTTCTCTAGGAATACGCGCGATAATATCACCGGCTTTTACTTCAGCATGGTTGTCGACATTCAGAATAGCATCAACAGGTAAGAAGTATCTTGCTTCGACACCACTTAGTAATGTTAAAGCTTCACCCTTCTTATCTCTTAGCGCAATACGTGGCTTTAAGTTAGCTCCACGTGGTTGCTGACGCCAGTCAATGATCACACGGCTCGCAATACCCGTCGTTTCATCCATGACTTCGCGCATTGAAACACCTTCTACGAGATCAACGTAATGAACAACACCATCGGTTTCAGTGATAATTGGCAAGGTGAATGGATCCCATTCTGCTAATTTCTGGCCTTTCTTCACTTTTGTACCCTCATCAGTGAGAAGACGCGCACCATAAGGAAGCTTGTAACGAGCACGTTCACGATCTTTTGCGTCTTTCAAGACAACTTCACAGTAACGGTTCATTACAATTGGAATACCTTCGCTGTTCATAACAACGTTACGGTTGACAATTTCAACGAGTGCATCAATTGAAGATTCAATACTAGACTTCTCACCCGCACCTTGCGCTGTTCCACCAATGTGGAAAGTCCGCATTGTAAGCTGTGTTCCAGGCTCTCCAATCGATTGAGCGGCGATCACACCAACCGCTTCACCCATATTAACCCGTGTTCCACGTGCCAAGTCACGACCATAACAATTACCGCAAATGCCTGTCTCTGCTTCACAGGTTAACGCAGAACGAATACGAATTTCGTCAATACTTGTTTGCTCAAGACGTTCAATATGGACTTCATCAAGAGTCTCGCCTTTGTGCGCAACAACTTCATCCGTTGTAGGGTCAATTAGATCCTCAAGGATAGTACGCCCTAGAACACGCTCAGATAGAGGCGTTAAGACTTCGCTGCCTTCAACAACTGCTTTTACGGAAATACCATTTTCAGTTCCGCAATCTTCAATTGTAATAACACCATCTTGAGCAACGTCGACAAGACGACGTGTGAGGTATCCTGAGTTAGCTGTCTTCAACGCGGTATCAGAAAGTCCCTTACGTGCACCGTGTGTCGAGTTAAAGTACTCAAGAACGGTCAATCCTTCTTTGAAGTTAGAAATAATTGGCGTCTCAATAATCTCACCCGAAGGTTTCGTCATTAGACCGCGCATTCCGGCCAACTGTTTCATCTGCGCTGCAGAACCACGGGCGCCGGAGTGAGCCATCATATAAACTGAGTTTACAGGTTTCCCAGCTTCAACGTTTGAAAGCCCTTTCATCATCGCTTGCGCTACTTTTTCAGAGCATTGCGCCCAAGCGTCAACGACTTTGTTATACTTCTCACCTTGTGTAATAAGACCGTCAAGATATTGCTGCTCATACTTGGCAACCATGTCATGTGTCTCATTAACAAGTTGCTCTTTTTCTGCTGGAATCAAAAGGTCATCTTTACCGAATGAAACACCTGAGTAAGTTGCATATTTAAAGCCCAATGCCATCAGACGATCTGTGAAAATAACAGTTTCTTTCTGACCACAGTGACGATAAACGACATCGATAAGTTTGGTAATGTCCTTGCTGGTTAACAGGCAATTAATAACCTCAAAACCTAAATTAGGATGGCGTGGATAAATATCTGATAAAATAAAGCGTCCAGGCGTCGTTTCAACGATTGAAGATATCTTTTTACCTTCCGCATCAACACCATGGTAACGTGCTTTAATCTTAGTATGTAAAGAGATAAGACCCGCATTCAAAGCTTGCTCAAGTTCGCCAATCGAAACAAACGTCATGCCTTCGCCTTTTTCGCCCTCACGCATCATTGTAAGGTAGTAAAGACCTAGAACAATATCTTTTGTTGGAACGATAATTGGGCGACCGCTCGCAGGGCTTAGAATGTTATTCGTGGACATCATCAGAACACGAGATTCGAGCTGAGCTTCAATTGACAGAGGAACGTGAACAGCCATTTGGTCACCGTCAAAGTCGGCGTTAAAAGCTGTACAAACGAGAGGATGCAGCTGAATTGCTTTACCTTCAATCAAAGTCGGTTCAAATGCCTGAATACCTAGACGGTGAAGTGTCGGCGCACGGTTCAAAAGCACTGGATGTTCGCGGATGACTTCTTCAAGAATATCCCAAACTTCGGGACGTTCACGCTCAACCATACGTTTTGCTGCTTTAATTGTGCTTGCAAGGCCATAACGCTCAAGTCGAGAATAAACAAACGGCTTGAAAAGTTCTAATGCCATTCTCTTAGGAAGACCACATTGATGAAGCTTAAGCTCAGGTCCCACCACAATGACAGAACGTCCTGAATAATCAACACGTTTACCAAGCAAGTTCTGACGGAAACGTCCTTGTTTTCCTTTGAGCATATCTGCAAGCGATTTTAGAGGACGCTTATTGGCACCAGCGATAGGACGTGCACGACGGCTATTATCAAAGAGCGCATCAACTGATTCTTGCAACATTCTCTTTTCGTTTCGAATAATAATATCCGGTGCACGAAGTTCCATTAAACGACGCAAACGATTATTTCTATTGATAACACGGCGGTATAAATCATTAAGATCTGAAGTTGCAAAGCGGCCACCATCAAGAGGAACGAGAGGGCGAAGTTCAGGTGGGATAACCGGAAGAACATCCAATACCATCCATTCAGGACGTGTCTCTGACGCTAAGAAAGCTTCAACAATCTTCAAACGTTTAACAAGCTTTTTACGACGCATTTCTGACGTTGTTTCGTACAGCTCTTCACGTAGGCTTTTCTGTTCTTCTTCAAGATGAATTTGTGACAACATCGCTTTTAAAGCTTCGGCACCAATTCCTGCAGTAAAAGCATCTTCCCCATATTCATCCTGAGCATCAATATACTCTTCTTCAGTCAAAAGTTGATGCTGTTTTAAAGGCGTCAACCCTGCTTCAACGACAATATAGCTTTCAAAATAAAGAACTTTCTCAAGATCTTTCATTGTAAGATCAAGCAACTGGGCAACACGACTTGGAAGTGATTTTGTAAACCAAATGTGGGCTACGGGTGTTGCAAGTTCAATATGTCCCATACGATCACGGCGCACTTTGGAAAGGGTGACTTCAACACCACACTTTTCACAGATAATACCACGATATTTCATGCGTTTATATTTACCACACAAGCATTCGTAATCCTTCACAGGACCAAATATGCGCGCACAAAAAAGACCATCTCTTTCAGGCTTAAATGTACGATAGTTAATTGTCTCTGGCTTTTTTACTTCTCCATAAGACCAAGAGCGAATCTTTTCAGGACTTGCAATCGAGATCTTAAGATGGTCAAAATTTGCAGCATTTTTGACCTGGCCAAACATATTCATTAAATTACTCATTCAGAAACTCCTAAGGATCTTCTATCTGTCGCCTATTCACCAAACTCGAGGTTCAAACTCAACGAGCGCAATTCTTTTACCAAAACGTTAAAGGATTCTGGGATACCAGATTCAAAGGCATCTTCACCTCGAACAATGGCTTCATAAACCTTTGTACGCCCAGAAACATCGTCTGATTTAACGGTAAGCATTTCTTGTAATGTATAAGCAGCGCCATACGCTTCAAGAGCCCAAACTTCCATTTCACCAAAACGCTGACCACCAAACTGTGCCTTACCACCGAGAGGTTGTTGTGTAACCAAACTGTAAGGTCCAACAGAACGAGCGTGAATTTTATCATCAACCATATGGCTTAATTTCAACATGTAAATATAGCCGACTGTGACAGCGCGCTCAAAAGGCGCACCTGTTCTCCCATCGATTAACATGACTTGCCCGGAAGTATTTAAATTTGCACGTTGTAGCTCGCGGATAATATCATCTTCATGCGCGCCATCAAAAACAGGTGTTGCCATTGGAACACCGCGAATCATAGAAGCAGCCGTCTCTATCACTTCTGCTTCATCCATATTTTCGATTTTCTTGATATCGGCTTCTTTTTGATAAATGCTTGCCATCCATTTTTTTAGGTCTTCAGGCTTTTTATTGTTGGTATAAATCTCACCAAGCATCTGGCTTATTTGCTTTCCTAAACCAGCTGCAGCCCATCCAAGATGCGTTTCTAAAATTTGTCCTACGTTCATTCGCGAAGGCACACCTAATGGATTTAGAATAATCTCCACGGGTGTCCCATCTTCAAGATGAGGCATATCTTCTTCAGGAACAATAACGGACACAACACCTTTGTTTCCATGGCGCCCCGCCATTTTATCCCCAGCTTGAATCTTACGTTTTGTTGCAATAAAGACTTTAACCGTTTTAAGAACACCTGTTGGAAGTTCATCACCGCGACGCACTTTTTCAACTTTATCTTCAAAACGCTTTTGAATGACTGAAACATCTTCATCATGCTGTTTCCGCAAAGCTTCAATTTCAGTCATGATGACATCGTTATCAACAACAAGTTGACGCCATTGACCTGTTGTTAAAGCCTCTAGATAAGCTTCATCAATCTTGACATTCGTTTTTGCACCTTTCGGAGCTCCTACAGCTTTTTGATCTAAAAGTAATTGCTTCAAGCGTGCAAAGAAAGCTCGCTCAAGAATTCCTTTTTCTGTATCACGATCTGCTGCTAAACGATTAATTTCAGCGCGTTCGATGGCAAGCGCACGCTCATCCTTTTCAACGCCTCGACGTGAAAAGACACGAACTTCAACCACCGTACCACTAACACCCGGTTGCACTCTTAAAGAAGTGTCACGCACATCAGAGGCTTTTTCACCAAAGATAGCACGTAAAAGTTTTTCTTCAGGCGTTACTGGTGTCTCACCTTTTGGCGTTACTTTTCCAACAAGAATGTCACCAGGTTTAACTTCAGCACCGATAGAGACTATACCTGCTTCATCCAAATGACGTAGAGCTTCATCACCTACGTTAGGAATATCACGGGTAATTTCTTCTTGTCCCAATTTCGTATCACGCGCGTGGACTTCAAACTCTTCAATATGAATTGAAGTAAAGACGTCTTCGCGCACCAAACGTTCAGAGAGGATGATTGAGTCTTCAAAGTTTGATCCGTTCCAAGACATAAATCCAACAAGAACATTTCGACCCAATGCTAATTCACCAGCATCTGTTGCAGGACCATCCGCAATAATGTCACCAGCTTTCACAAATTCACCTGGGCGCACCAGAGGCCGTTGATTGATACATGTATTCTGGTTAGAGCGTTGAAATTTCTGCAAATTATAGATATCCACAACAGAAGGATTTGAGGCTGTTGTTTCTTTAACACGCACAACAATTCGAGTCGCATCAACTTGGTCAACAATACCATCACGTTTTGCAACAACTGTGACACCAGAATCCCGTGCCACAGATTTTTCCATACCAGTCCCAACGAGCGGTGTCTCCGCACGCATTAAAGGAACAGCTTGGCGCTGCATGTTAGAGCCCATCAACGCACGGTTCGCATCGTCATTCTCAAGGAATGGAATCAAGGAAGCCGCAACTGAAACCAGCTGTTTTGGAGAAACGTCAATAAATTGGATGTCACTTGGGGGCGCAATTGTGAATTCACCACCCTTACGACAACTTACGAAATCTTCTAAGAGCTTTCCATCTTTATTCATCGCAGCACTAGCTTGCGCAATAGCGTACCTGCCTTCTTCTGCGGCAGAAAGATAAACAATCTCATCGGTCACAACACCATCAACAACACGACGATAAGGACTTTCAATAAAGCCATACTTATTAACGCGTGCAAAGGTTGCAAGTGAGTTAATTAACCCAATATTCGGCCCTTCAGGCGTTTCAATGGGACAGATACGGCCATAATGCGTCGGATGCACGTCACGTACCTCGAAACCTGCACGATCGCGTGTAAGACCTCCTGGCCCTAAAGCAGAGAGACGACGCTTATGCGTAATTTCGGCAAGTGGATTAACTTGATCCATAAACTGTGAAAGCTGTGAAGAAGCAAAAAATTCTTTTACTGCTCCGGACACAGGCTTTGCATTGATAAGATCATGAGGCATCACAGTGTCGATTTCAACTGAGCTCATTCGTTCACGAATTGCTCTTTCCATTCTTGAAAGTCCCGTACGATATTGATTTTCAAGAAGCTCACCAACTGGTCGTACACGGCGGTTTCCAAGATTATCGATGTCATCAATCTCACCACGACCATCTTTCAACTCAAGAAGAATCTTCACAATAGCAATAATATCTTCTTTACGAAGTGTGCGTATGCTGTCTTCTGTCTCTAATCCTAAACGTGCATTCATTTTTACACGACCAACAGCGGATAGATCAAATCTTTCAAAATCAAAGAAAAGTCCTGAGAATAAAGCTTCCGCACTTTCCAATGTTGGTGGTTCGCCAGGTCGCATTACACGATAAATATCAAGCAATGCTTCTTCTCTCGAATAATTACGATCCGCAGCAAGCGTATTTCTTAAATAGGGTCCTATATGGATATGGTCAATCGCAAGCGTTGTAATGGCCTTAAATCCATTTGAAATAAGATTTTGGATGAGTTGCTCAGTTAATTCTTCACCAGCTTCAATAAAGATTTCACCCGTTTCTTCATTAATAACATCTTCTGCTGCGTAACGACCAATTAAATCATCTGAAGGAACTAAAATTTCGTTAAGACCATCTTCCTTAAATTTCTTAGCCAATCGTGGCGTCATCTTTTCGCCAGCTTCTAAAACAACCTTATTCGTTTTTACATCAATAAGATCATGGGCAAGCTTTCCGCTTTTCCAACGCAGAGGGTCAAAAGGAATTTTCCAGCCTTTGTTATGATGCGTAAAAGTAATCGTCTCATAAAATAATTTTAAAATATCTTCACGCGATAACCCAGCAACTTCTTCTGGAGCAAGAGTTTTACCTTCTTGTTCAGCTTTTTGGCGTTTTTTTGTAGTTTCCTGATTATCAAGCGCCATTAAAAGCGTTGTTGCATGTAATTTTCTACGACGATCAATACGAACATACAATAAGTCTTTAGCATCAAATTCAAAGTCTAACCATGACCCACGGTAAGGGATCACACGACCTGAGAAGAGTAATTTTCCAGAGGCATGCGTCTTTCCACGATCATGATCGAAAAACACTCCAGGGGAACGATGCATTTGAGAAACGATCACGCGCTCAACACCATTGATAATAAAGGTACCATTATCTGTCATGAGAGGAATATCACCCATGTAGACTTCTTGCTCTTTAATATCGCGAATAGAACGAGCGCCTGTATCCTCATCCACATCCCACACAACCAATCTAAAGATAACTTTCAAAGGAGCCGAATACGTCGCTCCTCTTTGACGGCATTCTTCAACATCATATTTTGGCTCATCAAAATCATAATGATAAAATTCCAACTGAGCTTTATCGGCAAAGTCTTTGACTGGGAATACAGAATGAAAAACAGCTTGCAACCCAAGCATCTGCCTTTTTTCAAATGGAATATTTCTTTGTAAAAATGCTTCATACGAATTTTTTTGAAGTTCAATCAAATTCGGCATGGGAGCCACACCGCTTAATTTCTCAAAACTTTTGCGTATACGTTTGCGACCAGCCATAGATAATGCCATATGCCCCTCAATCAGCTAATAAATGTGCAATTTTAGACTTTTTCCATGCGAAAAATTCTATGCCTTCAGCTATAAAAGCTGAATAGCTATAGAAATAGAAAAAAGACTAAATTTGCTCATATATATACGTTAAACTTTATTAATGCAAGTAATACATACGCGATCGGAAAATAGGCCTTTTTTAGAAAAGGTTTTCCGACCGCGTCTTTAATCCAACAAAAAGAACTACTTGAGTTCGACCTTTGCGCCAGCCTTCTCAAGAACATCCTTAATTTTTTGAGCTTCGTCCTTGCTGACGCCTTCTTTAACAGGCTTTGGAGCACCCTCAACAAGATTTTTCGCTTCAACAAGTCCTAAGCCTGTAATTGTGCGTACTTCTTTAATAACGTTAATCTTTTGTGCACCACCATCAACAAGCATGACAGTGAATTCTGTTTGCTCTTCAGCAGCAGCAGCTCCAGCACCAGGTGCAGCAGCAGCAACTGCGACAGGCGCAGCAGCAGAAACACCCCACTTCTCTTCAAGAAGTTTTGCAAGCTCTGCAGCTTCAAGAACGCTTAAACTTGATAAATCATCTACTATTTTTGCTAATTTTTCAGCCATTTGATATCTCCTTTATCTCTTCATAAATCTACTTATAATAATCAGCCTTTTTTGCTGTAAGCCGACACGACGCGTGCAAGCTGACCTGCAGGCGCTTGAACAACACGAGCCAGTTTCCCAGCAGGAGCTTGTAGTATTCCAATGATCTTGCCTCGCAATTCGTCGAGAGAAGGCAATGTTGCCAAAGCATTAAGATCTGCTTTACTAAGGAACTTATCTCCCATCGCACCACAGACAATTTCAAGCTTCTGGTTATCATTGGCAAACTTTACCACGACACGTGCAGCGGCAATTGGATCTGACGAATAAGCTAAAGCTGTTGGACCTTTTAAATGGTCTCCCAACACTTCATAGCTTGTTCCCTTCACAGCCAATTTCGTCAAGGTGTTTTTTGTCACCTTGAATTGGGCGCCCGCTTCGTACATTTTACGACGCAGACCTTGTGACTCATCAACAGTCAACCCTACCTGCCGTGTAACAACAACAAGTCCAGCCTGATCAAGCGCGGATCGCATTGAAGCGATAAAGAGTTCTTTTTCTCTTTTTTCCACGGTTTTCTCCTTCAAGCTTTGCATCACTCCCCATGAGTAATGCTTTTTTAATTCTGCCCGGAAAGAGAAACACGCGATTAAATTCGATTGTGCTTTCTTCCGTCTATGTAGGCGGCAGACCATTAAAAACCAATGTCTACCTACAGTCTCGGACAGAGCATAGAGAGAAGATCTCTCTACTAGGCAACATGAGTTTTACTCATATCACATTTCTATTGAACGGAGGCAAAAGCCTCTTTCAATTTTAACTCGCAAAATTTGCGGGATCAACACGCACAGATGGTCCCATTGTTGAACTTAATGAAATCTTTTTCAAATAAGCTCCTTTGATTCCACTGGGGCGTGCTTTATTAATAACATCCACAAAAACTTTAATATTTTCAACAAGAGCTTTTTCCGTAAAGCTTGCTTTACCAACACCACCG
Organism: Caedibacter sp. 37-49; assembly: GCA_001898725.1. Classification (GTDB taxonomy): domain Bacteria; phylum Pseudomonadota; class Alphaproteobacteria; order Caedimonadales; family Caedimonadaceae; genus Paracaedimonas. The sequence continues at coordinate 1,902 of MKUV01000014.1, read as the reverse complement.
TGTACGATGCCTGCTTTCTCAGCACGATATTCAATTTGCCCCCCTTTTGCCGCCTTAACAGCTTCAGCAACGTTAGGTGTCACTGTCCCAAGCTTAGGATTAGGCATAAGGCCTTTAGGCCCCAAAACCTTACCAAGCTTTCCAACAACAAGCATCATATCAGGCGTTGCAATACAACGGTCGAAATCGATTTCACCTTTTTGAACTTTTTCAGCAAGATCATCAGCACCAACAAAGTCCGCACCAGCAGCCAAAGCTTCCTTCGCTTTTTCGTCTTTTGCGAAAACAGCTACGCGTAAAGTTTTACCCGTTCCATTTGGAAGTTGAACCATTCCGCGCAAGTTTTGATCTGCTTTCCGGGTATCAATATTTAAATTTAAAGCAACTTCAATTGTTTCATCAAATTTCGCAGTTGCGCGTGCTTTAATAACTTTAACAGCTTCCTCAAGAGAATAAGCTGTCATTGCATCTAAATTCTCATAAGCTTTCTTAAGCCTTTTTCCAATTTTTGCCATTGCTTACTCCACCACTTCCAGGCCCATTGATCTTGCAGAACCAATAATCATTTGCATCGCTGCGTCAACTGTTGTTGCATTAAGATCAACCATTTTCTTTTGAGCAATTTCTTTAATTTGAGTCTTTGTTACTTTACCAACCGTTCCTTTCCCTGGAGTCTGAGACCCTTTAGGAAGACCAGCTGCCTTCTTTAAGAAATAACTTACAGGAGGTGTTTTCGTTACAAAGCTGAAAGAACGATCAGAATAAGCCGTAATTACCACAGGGATCGGCATACCTGCTTCAAGTTCTTGTGTCTTAGCATTAAATGCCTTACAAAATTCCATAATGTTTAACCCTCGCTGACCCAAAGCTGGACCAATAGGTGGAGAGGGGTTTGCTTTTCCTGCAGGAACCTGCAGTTTAATGTATCCTTCTATTTTTTTTGCCATAGTATCCTCTATTTATCATTAAAGGGCGCGGTACGGCCTTGGCTTGCCTTCCGCAAAACTGTTCTCCCTTGAGAACGAACTTCTTAAATACTCTTTATTTTAAACTTTTTCAACCTGAGAAAAATCAAGATCAACAGGCGTTGAACGTCCAAAAATACTCACAGAAACTTTTAAGCGTTCTTTTTCTTCATCAATCTCTTCTACAAGCCCTGTAAATGTTGAGAATGGCCCTTCAGAAACACGTACTTGTTCGCCAATCTCAAAGCTCAACTTATGCTTAGGCTTGCCAACTCTTTCTTCAACTTGATTCATCAAGCGTTCGACCTCGAACTTACTTATAGGCGTTGGCTTTCCTTTTCCACCTAAGAAGTTTGTGACCTTTGGCGTATTTTTAATAAGATGCCATGTTTCATCAGAAAGCATCATTTGAACAAGAACATAACCTGGGAAAAATTGCCTCTCTGAGCTAATTTTTTCGCCTTTTTTAATTTCGATTACCTCTTCAGTAGGCACCAAAACTTGAGGAATGCGATCATCAAGACCCTTTTTCAGGGCTTGTTCGCGAATTACCTCAGCAACTTTTTTCTCTGACCCCGAATAAACATGGACTACGTACCAACGAAGCGACTCTGACATGTTAACTATTAATCCTTATCCCAGAATAAGCTGCACAATAAAATGAATGAATCCATCTGCCGCCAAGAAAAACAACGCAGCCAACACAGAGAGAATTATTACCATCATAACGGTGACCATTGTTTCCTTCCGAGTTGGCCAAGTGACCTTCCCAATCTCTTGACGAACCTGGCGGATAAAATTTATCGGACTTGCTTTTGCCATAAGCCTTCTTTCTTAATAAATCCCATAAGATTTTGTTCATTAATTTGGCAGGAGTGGAGGGGATCGAACCCACAGCCTTCGGTTTTGGAGACCGACGCTCTGCCAATTGAGCTAC
>MKUV01000013.1 GCA_001898725.1 Caedibacter sp. 37-49 | reverse complement strand
CTACCCTAAAATAATTCTCTGTACTATAGGCGCTTCCTTGCTTTTCTTCATACTTCAGAATCGACTATATAATGTCTTTTTAGCAATTTCAGTTTTCAGGAAAACTTGATGAGTAGCAAAACCTGGACCATTTCTGAAAGTTAAAAAATTTATTTTAGAGTGATAGTGATGATTTGGTACTAAATTACTGTAGCTTTGAAGTAAATCATTTAGGTAAAAATGTTCTGGAATGTTTATAAGACCAACATAACCTCCAGCTAAGTTGGGATATGTAAGAAATTGTTCTAATATAGGCTGAACATATAACATCATACTAGGGAGATAGAGATCATCATCTCCAGAATGAATAATATATTTGGAGTTTGCTGCTTGAATGCCTGTATTAATAGCTGCTGATACCCCTTTATTTTGTGTATGACGTATGACCCTTATTCTTTGATCGTCTCTATAAGAGGACATAAGAATTTTCTTAATAACGTCATTGGTTTAGAAGTCATCTATAATTAAAATCTCAAAATCATCTAGTTGTTGAAGGTAGATAGTTTTGAGGAGCTCAGTCAAGTAATCTTCATTTGGATTGTGGGCTGGAATAATTATAGAAATGAACTTCATGGAATTCCCTAAAATTCAGTTGCAAAAATTTTAAAAATTAAGGGTTTATAGCTTAAATTAAAAATGCCTCAAAAATATTTCTCTTTTTAAATAATTGATATTTTCGAGGGACTCTTAAAAGTATATTTTTCTTAATTTCCGCCTGGATAAGGATTACCGACCTGGTGTCCGCCTACATAAGGATTGCCGAAATGATGTCCGCCTGAATTAGCAGTGCTAGCTTTAAGCTCTTCTTTCGTCTCTAACTGATCTGAATCAATTACTGCACTATGTGCCATAAGTGTCATAATTGCAGTTGAAAAAAACAAAGTTTTATATAATGTGCAGCATAAGTAACTAATCCTCTTTTAAGTTATTTTTAGTATAATAAATCGTTATTTAATATATTTTTTTAACAAATATGTCTTGTTTGTCAAATTTAAGGCTAGCATTTTTTAAAAGAGAAACAAAACAAAAATGCTTACAAAGTTAAAAATTATGAGATCTAGAATAGATTTCTCTTTTCGGGAACTTAGGATGTAAGCGTTGAAAGATAAAGGCACGTGACTACAACAGGAGAAGTGCTTAATTTCATATACTTTTCTGAAAAGCGTAGTGCTCATATAGGGGGATTTATTATCCATCTTAGTCTATAAACACATGGATTTTCAATTCTAAATTGTCAGGGAAACATAAAGGTACAGCTTGTCTCCTGTAAAACTGGCAAGAAGTATTTTATGGATAAAGTGAAAAAAAATCAGTGCAAGGCATGATGATATTGCAAGAGCATTTTCTCAAGTAAAGCCAAATGTAACTCCATAAAAAAGTAGAATTATTTTAGTTTTTAAAAATATTTTAAACAGTTAAAATAAAAGTATAAAAAGCTCGAAATACATTCCGAGCTTTTTTTGTGAGGTTTATAAAGATTATAAATCTACTGCTTCGGCGCAAGGATCATGATCATTTGTTTGCCTTCAAGCTTGGGGTTTTGTTCAATTCTAACTTCTTCACCAAATTCAGTACAAACACGTTTAAGAATCTCCATACCAATGCTTTGGTGATCCATTTCACGTCCACGAAATCGCATGGTGACTTTAACTTTGTCGCCTTCTTCAATAAACCTTTTCATATTCCGAAGTTTCGTTTGGTAGTCATGCTCTTCAATCATTGGGCGCAGTTTAACTTCTTTAACCTCAATGATTTTTTGTTTCTTGCGTTCTTGAGCTTTTTTCTTTTGAGCTTCGTATTTAAACTTACCATAATTCAAAATTTTGCAGACAGGAGGGTCCACATTTGGAGAAATTTCAACCAAATCAAGGCCAGCTTCAGTGGCCATATCAAGCGCTTCTCTAACGCTGACAATGCCAATCATGTTGCCATTTTCATCAATTAATCTAATTTTAGGGGTCCGAATCGCTTCATTGACACGATGACTTTCGGACAGTGGGCCTTTCGTTGGGCCAAAAGGTCTGTTGATGGTTGTATCTCCTTTTTTAAAATAATAATTTTACAACATCCATCATTAAGCAGGAGGTTGTGCTTCAGCTCTTAGTTTATCAATTGCTGCTTCAAGTGCAAGTATTTCTTGCGTTTCTCCGCCTAAACGACGAATTGCAACCGTACGTTCTTGTGCTTCACGTTTACCTACAACAAAAATATAAGGGACTTTAGCAAGGCTAAGTTCTCGAATTTTATAATTAATTTTTTCATTTCTTAAATCTGTTTCAACACTTATATCATAAGACTTAAGCAAATCAAAAATTTCTTGTGCATATTCATGACTCTCGTCGGTAATAGCAGCAACAGCGACTTGAGTCGGCGCTAACCAAAGTGGGAACTTGCCAGCGTAATGTTCAATCAGGACACCAATAAAGCGTTCTAAAGATCCTAAAATAGCACGATGCAACATGACAGGGTGATATTTTTGACCATCTTCACCCACGTAGTAAGACTCAAGGCGTTGTGGAAGCACAAAGTCAACTTGAAATGTGCCGCACTGCCATTCACGACCAATTGCATCTCTTAAGCAGAATTCTAACTTAGGGCCGTAGAAAGCACCTTCTCCAGGGTTGAGTATAAATTCAAGTCCTGCTTCTAAAGTGGCGTCTCGTAAAGCCTTTTCAGCCTGATCCCAAATTTCATCTGAACCTGCGCGCTTTTCAGGGCGATCTGAAAATTTTACAAAGACATCTTCAAATCCAAGATCCTTATAGACGCGTTGTAAGAGTTGGCAGAATGCTTTTGTTTCCGATGTAATTTGTTCAGGCGTACAAAAAATATGGGCGTCATCTTGGACGAAAGAACGAACACGCATAATTCCGTGCAGAGAACCAGAAGGCTCATTTCGATGACAAGCACCAAATTCAGCCATTCGAAGAGGGAGATCACGATAACTTTTGATGCCTTGCTTAAAAATTTGCACATGGCAAGGACAATTCATGGGTTTGACAGCCATAACTTTTGTTTCATCATCATTTGATGTAAACATATTCTCCCGGAATTTTTCCCAATGTCCAGAAGCCTCCCATAGAGAACGGTCCACCATAATTGGTGTATTAACTTCAACGTAGCCATTTTTCTTAATTAAGCGACGAACATAATTTTGAAGACTTTGGTAAATTTTCCAACCTTTGGGGTGCCAGAATACGGCCCCAGGAGATTCTTCTTGCAAGTGGAAAAGATCCATCTCGCGGCCTAACTTACGATGATCGCGTTTTTCTGCTTCTTCTAATTGATGAAGATAATCTTTTAGCTGTTGCTCTGTAGCCCAAGCCGTGCCGTAAATACGCTGCAGCATGGGGTTGCGATGATCTCCGCGCCAATAAGCACCTGCGAGTTTCATAAGCTTAAATGCTTTTCCAACACGACCCGTTGAAGGAAGGTGAGGGCCGCGACAAAGATCAAGAAAATTACCTTGTCTATAGAGAGTTACTTCTTCGGCTTCCGGAAGATCGGCAATAATCTCCGCCTTAAAATGCTCGCCAATTGATTTAAAATATTCAATAGCTTTATCGCGTTGCCAAACTTGTCGCTCAATTGCTTCATCACGGTCGACAATTTCGGCCATTTTTTTCTCAAGCTTTTCAAGATCAGCAAGGGTAAAAGATTCTTCTCGATAGATATCGTAATAGAAGCCATTCGCAATGGCAGGACCAATCGTAATTTGAGCTTCAGGATAAAGTTCTTTAATCGATTCTGCTAAAAGATGTGCCGCATCGTGACGTAAAACTTCCATAGCCGCTGGATGTTGGCGGGTTACGATTTCAATTTTTGCATCGTGCGTAATGGGGCGGGTTAGGTCCCATAAATCTTCATTAACCTTAATGACAATAGCTTCCTTTGCCAGGCGCGGGCCAATGCTATTGGCGATCTCTAATCCCGTTACTTCCTTTTCGTATTGTCGTGAAGAGCCATCGGGTAATGTTATTAAAATCATTATAACCTCTTGAAAATGATGTGTTGAAATGTACAGAAGCCGAGAGAAAGGTGCAAGAAGAAGTTATTTCAAACATTATAGTTTGTTGCTATAATGTCGTTTGGGTGTAAATATCCCACATTAAAAAATATTAGGAGAAAATCATGATTAATATACAAAAGTTTCAATCCCGATTTAGTCACTTCATTTCAGAATTAATTAATCAAGTTATGAAACAATCTAAAATGGAGCCTAAAAATGTTATTAAATATCAAGAAAAATCAATTAAATGTACGTAATTTAAAAATTCAACTTATTCTCACTCTTCTTATTCTTTTATTCTCAAAAGTACTCTTTTCTCAACCTGAGCCACCTCTAATAGCCATTACTCAAATCGTTGAACACCCATCTATTGATGCCATCCGAGAAGGCGCCTTAAAATATTTACAAGATGCTGGCCTCAAGAAAGATAAAGATTTCACGTGGGTATATAATAATGCTCAAGGAAATCAATCTATTAACATTCAAATTGCGCAAAAATTTATTGGAATGGGGCCAAAGGTTATCTTAGCCATTTCAACGCCAAGTGCGCAGGCTATTCTTGCGAATCGAAAAGATAATGAAATTTCAATGGTTTTTGGCGCTGTCTCAGATCCTGTTGGAGCTAAAATTGTTTCAACATTACAAAAGAATCAAGAAACAGTCACTGGCGTTAGTGATGCACCTCCTCTTGCGGCTCAAGTGCTTCTTATCCAAACAATGTTTCCTCGTCTTAAGAATTTAGGAATTTTGTACAATCCTGGAGAGGTTAATTCAGTTAATACGCGCAATAATCTAAAAAAGCATTTAGTTGATAAAGGAATTAACTTAATTGAAATGCCCGTTATTAATGCTTCTATGTTGATGGGGGCGGCTCAAAAACTTATAGGGCAAGTCGAGGCTATTTACGTTCCTCAAGATAATCTTATTATTTCAGCAATAGAGGTTCTTATACGACTTCAAGACGAACATAAAATCCCTGTTTTTACAAGTGACCAAGGGTCTGTTCAACAAGGTGCTTTGGCCTGTGTTGGAATAAATTATTTTGAATCTGGTAAAGTTGCTGGAGAGATGATTTTAAAAATATTGAAAGGTCAAAGAGCTGGTTCTATTCCAACTTATTTTTCAGATAAAACACAAGCTTATATTAATTTGAAAGCGCTTCGCGCGTTAAGCTTAAAATTGCCTAAATTTGTTAATTTGAAAGTTTTAAAGTTCAATTAGTATAATAATGGGCCTTAGAATTTAAAATTCCAAGGCCCATATTGATTTTCTAATAACTTTATTTAATAAATCAAAGATGTGATTTTTTACTATTTTCTTTTACTTGCTACTTGACGAGTTGCGGCAACCCACCCGCGAATAAATTTAAGCGCTTCATCACGGTGGTAGTTAGGCTGACGAGCAGAAGCAGGTTCTTGAAGCCATTGGTCAAAAGCTTTTTTTGACATACCAGCATATACATGATCATCAGGCTTAGCTGGCTGCTGAGAAATTGTGTCATTTATTATATTGTAAGTCCATCTTATATGACGCTTACCTGTCGTTGTATGAAAGGTGATAAATGCTCCATATCCATCAGCAATACGTTGAATAGTATTTGATGGACTTTCAATAGTAAAATGGTAACTCTTTCTTTCTTCATTACGCCCTCTACCTTCTCGTCCCTCTGTCTCATAGTAAGTCCTTTGATCTCCAGTAGATGAACTCCATAACATCCAACCTACATTTCCGGTCACAAACTTTTTTGGGGCGCCACTTTCATCACGGTCGACTTTTTTTGAACTAGAATGCGAAGATCCTTGTCCTTCCATAGCTAATCCAGAGTTTAGAACACCAGAGACAGTAGTTATTGTCGCTACGGTCATTAAAAAAGTAATTATTTTCATTGCCTTATCTCCATATTTCATGAACAAAAAATTCAATTAAATTATTGAACTTTTTATTATTTTAAATAAGTTATTAATATTTCCTTAAGACCCTTCAATTAATTTAAAGGGATGAGTGATTTATACAAAAAAAGATTTTTTTTATTAGAATATCTAAGAGGAATTGCTGCCCTTTTAGTCTTATCTTACCATTTTTTTATCTTTATTTTCACACAACAAAATTTCTATGCAAGTTTGTTGCAAGCTAAACCTCTCCAGCTCATTTCGCCAATATACTTAGAATATTTTACAAATTTTCCAATAAATATTGGATTTTTAGGTGTTTCCTTTTTTTTTCTTATCTCTGGATTTTTGATACAGCCTTCCTTGCAACATTATCCTTCTTTTAAAACGTTTTTAAAAAACAAGTTCTTTCGCCTTTGGCCACTGTATAGTTTTTGCTTTGGTATAAGTTTATTATTTGTAAGTGTCTTTAGCTGTTTGAATAATAATCCTTTTCCTTATACTCTTAACCATCTTATGTCTTCACTTTTTTGGGTAAGAGATATCTTCGATTATCCTTTTATAGATGGGGCTGTTTGGACTTTAGAACTTCAAATTAAATTTTATCTTTTAAGTGCCATTATTTGGTATGGATGGAAAAATTATTTTCTTGAAAGGATGACCATTTTAAATCTGGTTATGGCTGTCTCGATTTACTTATGTTGCCAGTATATTAATACGTTTTCTAAGTTCTTTTATATTGTTATTCTTTGGGAAAAATATTTAAGATATTCTTCTTTCATTCTTTTAGGTGTTTGTAGTTATCAAGTTTATGTAGGTCAAATATCTTGGAGAAAAGCAATTTTGATAGGCGTAATCCTATTGATGTTATTTTCAGGTCCATGGTTTAACTTTCTTATAACGAGAGATGTTAAAAGCTATTGTTTTGGATTTTTTTTATTTTTTGGACTGATTTTCTCAAAAAGCTTTAATAAAGAGAGAAATGGACTCTTACTAAAGTCGCTAAGCCAAGTAGCAACAATAAGTTATCCTTTATATTTAACACATGTATTGCCAGGATATGTTGTTATATACTTTAGCCTTAAGTATGATTTTACTATATATTATGGTATTCTTGCTGCTTTAGGAATAAGTTTATTTTTAGCTTATGTAATTACTTATTTAGAACGTTACATACGTTATTCACAAAGGATTACGCACATCTTAAGAAGTGAAATTTTTTAAGCTTTTTCATAACTTCCTTGATACATTTCACTAGCTCCCTCAATAAAAACTGATTATTAAGGTATAAGAATAAAAACATAAGGAATAAGTTTTGAAGCCCCCATTTTATATCACAACACCCATTTATTACGTCAATGATGTACCACATATAGGCCATGCTTATACAACGATTGCATCAGATATGATGGCGCGCTTTGCAAGGATGGAAGGGCGTGAGGTCATGTTTCTTACTGGAACAGATGAGCATGGGCAAAAGATTCAAAAAGTAGCGCAAACAGCTGGGATTGAGCCACAAGCCTTTGTTGATCAAGTTTCTGAAAGATTTTGGCAGTTAACGCCCCTGTTTAATCTTTCAAATGACCAATTTATTAGAACGACTGAAGAGCGACACATTAGATCAGCTCAAGCTTTGTGGGTTCATATGACAGAGCGAGGCTTTATTTATAAAGGGGGCTATGCTGGGTGGTATGCTGTTCGCGATGAGGCTTTTTATGCGGAATCGGAGCTTGTGAACGGGAAAGCGCCTACTGGAGCAGACGTTGAATGGGTTGAAGAGCCAAGCTACTTCTTTAAGCTGTCAGCTTTCCAAGAGCCATTATTAGCGTTTTATCGCGATAATCCCAATTTTATTGGGCCGGAGGCGCGCCGTAATGAAGTGATTCGGTTTGTTGAGGGAGGGCTCAATGATCTCTCTATTTCACGTTCTTCTTTTAAGTGGGGCGTTCCTGTGCCAGACGAACCTGAGCATGTCATGTATGTGTGGGTGGACGCACTTGCGAATTATATTACAGCCTTAGGATATCCAGATGAAAAAGCTGCTAATTTCAAGAAGTTTTGGCCAGAGTCACTACATATAATTGGGAAAGATATTCTTCGTTTTCATGCCGTTTATTGGCCAGCTTTTTTGATGGCGGCTGGCTTAACGCCACCAAAGCGCCTTTACGCTCATGGTTGGTGGACCAATGAAGGGCAAAAAATCTCAAAATCATTAGGCAATACGATTGATCCTGTTGAGCTTGTAGAAAACTATGGGGTCGACCAAGTTCGCTATTTTCTTTTGCGTGAGGTGCCTTTTGGCCAAGATGGAGATTTCTCTCGAAGTGCTTTAGAACAACGAATTAATTCAGATTTAGCAAACGATTTTGGGAACTTAGCGCAACGTGTTCTATCGTTTGTGTATAAAAATGCTGAAGCTAAAGTCCCCACGCCGTCCTCTTTTTCAGAACAGGATGAAGTGCTTTTGAAGGCAGCTCAAGAGCTCTTGTCACGCTTACGTGAAAATTTTGAAAAGCAAGCACTTCATCGAATGATTGAGGCAATTTGGGAGTTGGTGGGAGCAGCAAATCGTTATGTCGATGCTGAGCAACCTTGGTCTTTAAAGAAAACAGATCCTGAGCGCATGGCGACAGTTCTTTATGTTCTTATGGAAGTTTTACGCCATTTGGCCTTTTATATTGCGCCTATTATGCCACAGACATCAGAAAAACTATTAGCATTACTTGGGATTACAGATAAGCACATGACTTTTGAAAAATTAAACCAGAAGAAGCTTGAAAGCGGTATGGATTTGCCCCAACCTCAAGGACTATTCCCACGTATTGAAAAGGATCGTAAAGAATGAATCTAAAAAACAAGAAACTAATTGTTGGTAATTGGAAGATGAATGGCACGCAAGAGTCAGCGCGTGATTTAGCCGCTGATCTTGCAGAAAAATGGTTTGCGACACCTTCTTGTCATCAAATTGTTGTTTGTCCGCCTTTTCCTTATTTGTCCATCACTTTAAATCGTTTATTCGGAACAGAAATAGCTTGTGGAGCTCAGGATTGTTCGATTTATGAGAAAGGCGCATATACTGGGGAAGTAAGCGCCTTTATGTTGAAAGATATTGGGTGTGACTACGTAATTGTTGGACATTCTGAGCGACGTCAGCATCATCGTGAAACAAGTGAGCTTGTTTGTCAAAAGGCTGAAATTGCTTGTAAATCAGGCTTAATTCCTATTATTTGTGTGGGCGAAACACTTGCTGATCGAGAAGGACAAAAAACTTTGGAAGTTCTTGAGGAGCAACTGAAAACCTCAATTCCAGTGATTGATCAAGGATTTGCAATTGCCTATGAGCCTGTTTGGGCCATCGGAACAGGGAAGACGGCGACAACGGCTGCAATCTTGGAAGTTCATACTTTTATTCGGACATGGCTTCAAAAAAACCGTAAAAAAGCTGCGGACGCCCTAATTCTTTATGGCGGTTCTGTGACAGATCAAAATGCTCAAGAAATAATGTCACTTGCGCATGTTGATGGCGTGCTTGTAGGTGGTGCAAGCTTAAAAGCTGAGACGTTCTGGCAGATTATTCAATCAGCATGACCCATAAAAAAAGGGCCTAAAATCAGGCCCTTTTTGTGTCAGGATATCTTTAAATTTAAATCTTTTTATACAAATCAATTAGGGTATCATAAAGATTTTTTTGAGCCATAAACATTCTTCCAATCATCCCAACCTGACATCTTCCTGCTTGCTCAATAAGAGGAGCAAAAAAGAATTGAAGTAACGTCTCAATGTCATTTTTAACGCCTGGTTTATCTTTTAAAGCTTGGTATACACGGTGATATTGTGAGGCAACGGTCAGCATATAATCAAATTGTGTTTGTGGTCTAGGACTGTTGACCGGTGTTACATAAACTTTTCCAACTAAGTTATTATGCTCTATCGATGATGTTTTTAAAGATTGTTCAATATAAGCACGTTGTTGTGGCTTATGTTCTAAGATCTTTTCAACTTGGTCATGAAACCCAAATATTTCTTCAATTTTGGTAAAATTATTGGCTGCTTTGATATTCATACGTTGAAACATATCGTTAATATTTTCTTGCAATTTATCATAATACTGAGGAGCAATTATTCTACCATAAACCATTACAGTTTCATTACTATTCGCTCTTTGTCGTTGCTCAAATTCTTTATTAAGCTCGTTTTGCAAAGTTTCAACTGCTTGAGGTAAAGGAGCTTTTTGAGGCATTAAATTCGGAGTAGTGGGTTTAGTATTGATTGTAGGAGATGCTTGAGCTTCATCAGATTTTTGAGGCGGAAGACCTGAGCTTTTTAGAGTAATTCCAGAATTCTTTAAAAACTCTTCTACTGATATTGTTTTATGAGCACATACACTCGAGTTTAACATTTCAGTATTAGCTTTTAAAGTTTCAAAGACAGGAAGAATATTAACTTTTTTTAAAGCTTGGCTAATAAGAGTATTATTCTCTTCGATTCGTTCAGGGATTGGTGTAACAGTATAATCGGATCCTCTTTTAAATGCAGCTAAAACTTCTGTTTGAAAAGTTTGGCTTTGAAAAATTGTGTATAAATTCGCATAAGTTTTATCAAATTCAGTCATAGGTATTGTAAAAGGTTCTAGTGCGCGCTTTAACAAAACTTGTGCTTGAGCAAAATTTATCGCTTTTTCTTCACAATACTCTTTTACTTTCTTAGCGGCCATTTCATAAAGCGTGCCCTCAAAAGCTGGAACACCCATGAAGCATATATAAGAGTCCTCATTAAGAAACTGTAAATCATATATTAATTTTTCAGCATTAGATCTAATATAGTTTTTCTGACTAAATATATATTTTATTAAATTAACTACAATAGGTTGTGGAATAGACTCTAATTCTGAGGGGTTAGCCGCAGCGGTAGGTTTTAGTGCAACCGCCGAAACTACATCATTCATTGAAAGTGCCATTGCTACTTGTAATTGTTCCTCTTCGCTCATTCCTTCCTGTTGTAGGGCTTGTAACGCAGCTGGTGCTGCAGCAACTTGCGGTAATTGAGAGAGACGTAACGCTTCTGCCAGAGCATCGTCATCATTAAAAGTTCCGTTAGTTTTATCTCGAATGCTGCTCCCAATACTTGGAACAACAGTGATGAAGAGTTGTGGTTGTAAGAAGAAGAGCAAAATTTAAGGGAGATTTGAGCATAATTTTTCCAATCACTAGTCGTAAATGTCCTAAATGGCATATTATGTAATATAAACATGTTCGAGAAAAGTTCAAGTGCATTTAATGCATAGGGGAGATGAATTTTTTATCTTCTAAGGATCATTTAATAATATCTATTTATTTAAATAATCTCATTTCCCACTAGCATTTTCTGAAAACCCCCTTTAAAATGCCGGAAGTTAAAAACAAAGGATTTAAGTTAAGATGACAACAGTTGTACTCGTATTTCATATCATTCTCGCTCTTGCGATGGTGGGACTCATTCTTATCCAAAAGAATGAAGGTGGTGGGCTTGGTATGGGAAGTGGCACTATGGGCGGTCTCATGACAACACGTGGAACAGCAAACTTATTGACCCGCACGACGGGGATTCTTGCAGGGCTTTTCTTTGCCACAACGCTCTTGCTTGCGATTTTGTTTAAAGGCGCGCACAAAGCGCAATCTATCCTTGATCATCCAGATGTTCAGAAGCCAGCGATTGAAACGCCAGTAGAATCAACAATACCTCCTGCTGCGGCTGAAAATAAAGCTGAATCAAAACCAGAAAAAAGTACTTCTGTTGCTAAAACTTCTAAAGCTAAAAAATAGATTTAATAGCCTAAAGGAATGACGCGATTTATCTTTGTCACTGGTGGCGTTGTTTCTTCCTTAGGGAAGGGATTAGCAGCTGCTTCTCTTGGTGCGCTTTTGCAAGCACACGGATATCGTGTTCGCCTCCGAAAGTTTGACCCTTATTTAAATGTGGATCCTGGAACGATGAGTCCTTACCAACATGGCGAAGTCTTTGTTACAGATGATGGGGCTGAGACAGACCTTGATTTAGGCCATTATGAACGTTTCACAGGTGTTTCTTGTCGGCGGAGTGACTCTTTAACGACAGGACGCATCTACTCAACCGTCATAAGTCGTGAGCGTAAAGGCGATTATTTAGGTGCGACAGTTCAAGTTATTCCTCATATTACAGATGCGATCAAAGAAGCTATACGGTCTGATATAGAACCTGATTTAGACTTTTTGTTATGTGAAGTAGGCGGAACAGTTGGTGACATTGAAAGCCTTCCTTTTCTTGAAGCATTCCGTCAGTTTGCCAATGAAGAGGGCGACCAAAAGGTTCTATTTATTCATTTAACATTAGTTCCTTATATTCCTAGTGCTGGAGAACTAAAAACAAAGCCATCGCAACATTCTGTAAAAGAACTTCTTCATGTGGGAATTCAGCCAGACATCTTGCTTTGCCGCGCTGATCGCGAAATTCCTGAGGATGCAAAGCGAAAGCTGGCTCTTTTCTGTAATATTAAACCTGAATGCGTTATTGAAGCGCTTGATGTGAAAACAATTTACGAAGTTCCTTTGAGTTATTCTAAAGCCGGGCTTGATGTTGAAGTCTTAAAGCATTTTGGTTTGGTGCAAAGAGGACCAGCGAACCTTGGAAAATGGAAAGCAATTGTGGATTGTATTCAGCATCCAAAAAGCGAAGTTGATATTGCGGTCGTCGGTAAGTATGTCAAGCTTAGAGACGCGGATAAATCATTAGCGGAAGCTCTTATTCATGGGGGTATCGCAAATGATGCACGTGTCAATGTTGAGTGGATAGAAGCAGAATCTTTTGAAGAAAATCCTAAGACTGTTGCTCAACGCCTTAAAAACAAGCAAGCAATCTTGGTTCCTGGTGGTTATGGTGAGCGTGGCACCGCTGGAATGATCGCAGCTATTCAGTTTGCGCGTGAAAATAAGATTCCTTATTTAGGAATTTGTTTTGGGATGCAACTTGCGGTGATTGAAGTTGCGCGTCATGTTTTAGCTCTAGAGAAAGCCAATACAACTGAATTTGGAGCAACCTCTGAACCTGTTGTTGGCCTGCTTACAGAATGGGTTAAAGAAGGCATTAAAGAGCAGAGAAGCTTAGAAGGGGATCTTGGCGGCACAATGCGTCTAGGTCTTTATCCAGCGGCTTTAACGCCAGGTAGCCTTATTGAGAAGATTTATGGTAATTCTTTAATTCAAGAACGGCATCGTCATCGTTATGAGCTTAATATTGAATATCGTGAGCAATTTGAAAAAGCTGGTCTCAGGTTTAGTGGGCTTTCTCCTGATGGATTGCTCCCAGAAATCGTTGAACTTGAGGGACATCCATGGTTTATTGGCGTCCAGTTTCATCCTGAACTACGGTCACGTCCTTTAGATCCTCACCCTTTATTTACATCATTTGTTGAGGCTGCACTTAGAAAGAAAGGAACCCCAAAATGACTTCTCAGCGCCATATCACCATTGGAACCAAAGAAGTAAAGCAAGTTACATTTGGAAACAATCTACCTTTAGCAGTTTTTGCGGGTCCGTGCGTTCTTGAAAGCCGCGCTCATGGTCTTGAGATGTCTGCAGCAATTCGTGAAATTTCGGATAAATTAAATATACCAATTGTTTATAAAACTTCTTTTGATAAAGCAAATCGGTCAAGTACTCAAAATGCCCGTGGTTTAGGGCTTGAAAAAGCCTTACCAATTTTGGCTGAAATTCGTGAAAAGAGTGGTCTGGCAGTGATTACGGATGTTCATACGGCAGAGCAATGCGCAATTGTCGCAGAAGTTGTCGATGTTCTTCAAATTCCTGCTTTCTTATGTCGTCAAACAGATCTTCTTGAGGCAGCCGCCAAAACAGGCAAACCAATTCATGTCAAAAAAGGACAGTTCTTAGCGCCTTGGGATATGAAGAACGTGGTAGCGAAGTTTGAAAGTTTTGGCAACACGCAAGTAATTCTGTGTGAGCGTGGTGTTTCTTTTGGCTATAATACTTTAGTTTCTGATATGCGCTCTTTACCTGTTTTGAAAGATACAGGCTATCCTGTTGTTTTTGATGCGACCCATTCGGTGCAGCAACCAGGGGGTCAGGGAACCAGCAGCGGTGGGCAACGCGAGTTTGTGCCTGTGCTAGCGCGTGCAGCTGTTTCCGTTGGTGTTGCAGGTGTTTTTGTTGAAACGCACCAAGATCCTGAGCATGCACCAAGTGATGGTCCTAACATGGTTTATCTTAAAGATTTACCAAATCTTCTTAAAACATTGATGCAATTCGATCAGTTATCGAAGGCGTTATTAGCGCAATCTGCTTGAACAAGGACTTTGTGAGTCTAAACCTTACTTATTAAGTTTTACTAATGAAATTTAAGTACTATCCCGCATCATTGCTAAAAAATAGGGAATATCAAGGCCTATAGGTAATGGCGTAAGTGCCATAGGCAACCCTTTTTGAAAGCCGTATTTGGGAAAATAATGTTGCGTGACCGGCGTACGAAGATCTGCAAAGACATATTTTACGTGAGTATGTAGATGAATAAATTGCTTTAAAAAAGTTTCTAAACATACTTGGGCATATCCTTGCTTTCCTGAGAGATTACCTGAACATACATGATCAATTGTAATACATCCATTCTTAGCCTCATAATGGTAAGAAATTTTTGATAAAAAGAAAGCTGCGGCAGGAACAGCATCCGTGAATTCCATTAAATTTTTTAAGCAAATTTTTGTGGGCTCGATGTCATGACTATAAAGAACAAATTGTCCTTGGCTAGAGCGAGTATCATAAGTATTTGTAATAAAAAATTCTTTTATTTCATTTGTTTTAGGATTGATGCAGGAAATATTTTTTAAGGTTAGCCAAGGAAATTTTTCACTTTCACGCGTCGTATATTGCTCAAAATTAAGGTGCGGCTGCAAAGCAAGTGTTTTCATCTTTTCTAACGTGTGTGGACCAATATAGCCAGACCAATTATTGTCTTCAGCATAGGGTGTGGCAAGAGTAGAGAAAGGAAGAAAAAGGCTTATAAGAATTAATGTGAGAATGTGCGTCATTTTTATACTTTATTTTAAGACAGCTTTCATACCCAGAAAGGAATATTATATTACCCTAAATGTCAAGTAAACATAAGAATTAACTTTTAAACTCAGTTTAAGTTTATTTTTTCTTGAAATTTGCATCAATTTTTCTTGATATTTGTAGCATGATATGGTAGTGTTGTTGTAGATGGTCAAGGAAGAGTTTCTCTTTCTT
>MKUV01000012.1 GCA_001898725.1 Caedibacter sp. 37-49 | reverse complement strand
TTAGAGGCAACGGTGTGCGGAACTTGGAGAAGTTTTTCGCTGTTGTAGATGGATTCCCGCCTTCGCGGGAATGGTACAGGTTAGAAAGGAGAGTGCTCGTTGGCGAGGGTGTTAAGGAAGTTGGTTATGAGACAACAGGGACAAGCCACTTTTCCGTTGTCATCGCCGTTTCTTTCACTTGTCATCCCCGCGAAAGCGGGGATCCTGGAAGCGTTAAAAGGATCCAATGGCGATAGGCAACGGTCTACAGGTCGCTTGAGATCCTAGGCACAGGACCTAGGATGACTAAACGTTGAGCATGAGAGGAGCTCATTGGCAAGGATGATGCCTGCTGACAAGAGGCACAATATTGAGGACGACTAAGGTTGGGAGACGAGAAAGCTCGATGACAAGGGCTAGAAAAGGTTGATTGGTGACATTAGGCACAGGGAACACCTCCGATGTCATCCTCGCGAAAGCGGGGATCCAAGAAGCGTTGAAAGGCGGGGAATGGTAATGAGCGACAAGAGGAAAAAGGTAACGCCTTTCTTCGTCATCCTCGGGCTTGTCCCGAGGATCTCAGGCAGACTTATGATGTAACTAGGTGCCAGAAGCAACAAAATGATTAGAAAAAGGAAATGAACATAATGTGAAGAATGAAAGCAAAACAATGAGAAAAGGCTTAACGGCTAGCCTCATAAAATAAAAACTAAAAGGTTTAATGGAGCCTATAAATCCATAAAAAGTGCTAAAAAGCACACAAACAAAAAGATATAAACAGGGAGTATAAAAATGAACTTTGATAAAGAAATACGTGTGCGAATAGCCACACCATATCCATCAGCCCCATATTTAATGACAGGGGATGATGATGTCACCGAAAGAGGGATTCTTTCTTTAGGGGGGCATGAACAACTTGAAACATTTCAACTGACAGATGAGCAAGCATGGCCAGATTATATCACGCTGCATGCGTCTCTTTCGGCAGTTCCTCTTGAAGAAGCTGGCGCTCAAGTTGCGTTAACGATCGCAGGGAAAACATTTAAACCTCAATCTTTCTATACTATTGAGACGCTGCTAAATGATGATCAAGTTTTATGAGAAGACGCTCAACATCAAGCAATTCAAGTCGTCTATAAAGGGTTTGGGCATTATACGAAGAACTCTAAGACTTATCTCTTTCAAGGGGATAAATTTGATAACTTTAAAGTCGATCTTGAGACTGAGCAAGAATTTTTTAGAAAAGAGTTTCCAACGCAGCCTCAAGGGATACTTCATCAAAAAGAATTTCCCCATGGTGATTTTTGGTTAACTGTCGCGCCCAACGGCGTCACAGGGGAGCGGCTTTATCCATTGATGTCTTATGGCGGATACTTCAAAACCGGTATGGATTTAAAGTCGATGGAGCCCGTCTTTGCCCTCATTAAGCAAGGTGATAATGATATAACAGCCTTACAATTGTTGCGCGCATCAGAGCTTCGTCACATGGGGGTTGTTCCACCACGTGTTCGTCGAGAAGGAGGCGAAGAATGGATTTTCTGCACCCCTTTAAAGACAGACGCAATGATGTCTTTGGCAGGTGCTTTAGTCTCAGGGGCTGCAAAGATTAAAGTCTATGATGCCGACGGAATTGACGCGTGTCTTTATTCATCTGTGACTTATGAGCAGACGGATCCTCAAGCCAATCATATTACTATAACGTTTAAGCCATTGTCGTAAGGAGAAGAAAAATGACGATTATTTACCGTGCACTAAAAGGCGCACCCCTTACAATTGAAGAAATTGATGGAAATTTTAAAGATCTTGATACGCGGCTTGAAGTCATAGAAGAACATACGTTGGATGAGGGGGGAATCTCTGAAATCTTGTTAGATGGAGATGAACTTGTTATTCAAGGAACACATCACAATACGTTGGGACGTGTTCGCTTGCCAATGCCGCAGTTTTCGGGGAGAGGCGCGTGGGAAACACAGCAACATTACAATGTTTATGATCTTGTGCGTCATGAGATAACTTCATATTTGTGCTTAAAACCGCATCAAAGTGATTCTTTTGAGCAAGAGAGGGATTATTGGCAGGTACTATGGCAATCACCACAAACAGAGAATAATTCATCAAGATTGCCACTGTTTATTAAGTCGAATCTTCCATCCCCTGAACCTGGTGCAATAGGTCTTTTAATTGATGATGAAAAGGTGCTTCCGGTGTACGCAGATGGAAAAGCCTGGCGACAGTTTTCTGATCACGAAACGATTGGAGAATAAGCTATGAAAACAACCATAAACACTGAAGATATCGATGTTTTGGCACGCACAATTTATGGCGAAGCGCGCGGTGAGTATAAACGCCCCGATGGCGGCATAGCCTCTTTAATTGCAGTGGCAAATGTCGTCATGAATCGGCTAAAGGCAAAAACGTGGTATGGGATGACGGTAAAAGAAGTCTGCCAAAAGCCTTTTCAGTTTTCATGCTGGAATAAGCAAGATCCTAATCGCGCTTTGATTACATCGTCAAAAGTTCAAGAGGATCCTTTGTTCATGACATGTCAGCAAGTGGCGCAGCAAGTGGTGGCAGAACAGTGGCCTGACTTAACGCGAGGCAGTGATCATTACTACGCTACAAGTCTATCAAAGCCGCCTGTTTGGAGTGAGAAAGTGCAGCCGCGTCTTAAATTAGGACAACATATTTTCTTCCAACTAACACCACAGATTGCAGCAGAGAGGTATTAACCATGCCGCTTCCTTTATCTGCAACCGCAATGGTGTTGGCCGAGATGGCGCCTGCTATTGCAAGATGGTTTACGCAATCAGATGACTCTCTAGCCTCCACGCAGATGGTCGCTGCTAAAGTTGTTGACTTAGCCAAAAAGGTTTCGGGCTCAAAAGAGGCCAATGAAGCTGTTAAGAAGTTGCAAGAAGATCCATCCTTATTACTGACCTTTCAGAAGATGATTGCAAAACTTGATCACGATATGGAGCGTGCTTTCCTTCAAGATCGTGGCGGGGCAAGGCAGCGTGATTCAGCTTTGGCTGCGGCGGGGCAATATAATTATCGCGCTGATATTATGGTCTTTGCAGCAGCTTTGGGATTAATTGCTTGCCTTGTGGCACTAGGATTTTATCAAGCCGAATTACCAGGCGAAGCGGTCGGTATTATCTCAACAATTGCGGGCATCTTTGGGGCATGTCTTAAAGATGCTTATGCCTTTGAGTTTGGTTCGTCCCGTGGTTCAAAAGCAAAAGATTTCGCGTTTATGATAGAGAAAATGAAAGGGTGATGTATGAATATTATTGAAAGTTCATGTACTACGTAGTACAATTATAACAAGTAGGAGATCAAAAATGCAACATTTAATATCCTTAAGAGAAGTTAATCAACATCTTTCACAATATATAAATATTGTAGAGAAAGGGAATGAAGTCATTATTACGCGAAGAGGAAAACCAATTGCTAAAATGGTTCCTTTGAGCAGTATGTCAACGCTTACACCACAACAAGAAGAAGGTAGGAAAAGACTTCAAGCATTAATGAAGCAAGGCCTTTCGTTGAAAGGAGAAAGCTTTAAGAGAGAGCAACTACATGAGCGTTAAACGATTAACGTTAGACACAAATATCCTGATTTATGCGGTTGATAAGGACGCAGGTCAAAAGCATGAGAAGGCTCGAGATATAATTGATCAAGCAATTTATTTAGATACAGTTTTAACACTGCAAGTGCTTTGCGAATTTTATTCAGCATCGACAAGAAAAGGTTATGCCAAACCGGCCGAAGTTATAACTTTTATTGATGGTTGGATGGATATTTTCCCGATCGTGGAAAGTCGTAGTACGACTCTTGTAATGGCTTTAAAAGGAATTGAGAAACATAAATTATCTTTTTGGGATGCTATGTTATGGGCAACTACTAAAGAAGCTCAATGTTCTCTTTTGTTAAGTGAAGATTTTCAAGATAACGTTAAATTAGGTGGAATTCATATTATAAACCCTTTAATTTTAGAAAATCCTTTAGAAAAATTATTAAAGGAATTGAGTTAAGTTAATTTTAAATCAGTTACTTATAAGGTTGCTAAAGGCGGTGCTAAGTCATGAATTTTAGATACCTTATTTTATAAATAAAAAAGAATAGACTTGTAATGATAAAAATTGTACCTACATCTATAATGTAAATATTGTATATTAGGTAAGTTATTGAAAGGAAAATCATGAAAAAATTTTTATTATTGGCTGCTTTGTTGAGTTCTACATCTGTAATGGCGAGTGATAATTCTTTGCCAGATTTGGAAGAGGTAAAAAAGGGTTTTACAGCTTCAAATTTGACAGTTGATGTTGATTCAGAAGCCGGAAAATTATATCGTGACGCTATTCGTTCGGGAAACCAAAAAGATGATGAAGCAAAATTGCTAGAAGCCGTTAAACTTGGACATGCTCATGCTCCTCGCATTTTATTTCGGCAGTATGGTGATGAAAATCCCTTTTATCGCCAACTTTTACTTATCTCTCTTTTAAAGAAAATGGAGACAGGTTTTACGGCTGGTGTTGACGAAGAGACTTTTATATTTGGTCATCACTATCTTCAAGAGCAGAAATACTCTTTAGAAGCTTTGATGAAAAAAGCAGACTCTGCAATAGATGCTAAACAATTTGCTAGAAGCTTTCATTACTTCTATATTGCCGATTTAACCTGGAAAGAGCTAGGATCACATGTTGTGGATTTAGATCGAGCCGATGAAATTGTTAATAGATCCAAACAATCTTTGAAGCAACTAGCAGCACAAGGCGATATTAATGCGATTGAACTTTTAGGAAAGCTCGTAGCTAAAGAAAATAATCAAGGTTCATAAACACATCCATCTAAATAACTCAAAGGGTAACCAATTCACGGTTGCCCTTTTTTCAATTTTACTTCTCATGATTTTCATTATTAAGTTTCGTTTTACAAAGCATAGTTGTATACTATTCAAACAAAAATTTTAGAGGCTTGTTGGGGGATAAAATTAAAACATTTCAAGGTATTATTTTAATATTAGTGGCAGGGTTTGCCTCTTCTTTCACCTTTGCACAAGAAGAGCCTAAACTTGTTGAGACTGTGGTAGCGACGAAAGCATCCATAGAGTCGCATGCTTATTTAATTGGTGTTATTCACTCAAAAAAAGAAACCACTTTATATGCAGAAACCTCGGGAACAGTCGAGAAAATCTCTGTGCCAAGCGGGAGCTCGGCTGATAAAAACCAACTTTTAGCGTCTTTAAAAAGTGACACATTTCAACGTAGTTTTGAATTGGCGCAAGTCTCCGCACGTCTCGCTCAAGAGCGTCTTGAACGTTTAAAAACTCTAAAAAAAACAGGCTTTTCAAGTAAAGTTGAGTTTGAAAAAATCCAACGTGAAATGCTTGATGCCCAGATTGAAGCCCATAGAACAAGGCATGATCTTGAGCAAACCCAATTTATCATGCCTTTTAAAGGCACTGTTGGTGTTTATAAAATTCAGGAAGGAAGCTTTGTATCTGCAGGAGATGAAGTGGTTACTGTTTACGATCCTGATGATCTTTTGATAGACATTCATATTCCAGAAGAAATGCTTCCCTTCATCCACGTTGGGCAGCAAGCGAAGATTGCTGGAAAAGTAGCCCAAATTTCTTCTCTTCAAAAAACGATAGATCCCGAAACGCACATGGGGCTTGCGCGTATAGACTTTAGTGGTCAAGAGGGATTTATTGGGACGAGTGTTACGGTTGAACTTTTGTTAGCGCACAAGGAGGATGTTTTAACCCTTCCAAAAGAAGCTATTTTTTATCAAGATGATGCTGCTTATGTGTATGTTGTTCAGGGGCAAAAAGTAAACCTTAGAAAAGTTAAAATTGGACTTGAAAATGAAGAAAAAAAAGAGATCATCGAAGGACTTAAAGAAGGTGACGTCGTTGTCTTAAGAGGGCAGATTTCTCTTTATGATGGCCGTGCCATAAAGGTCTACAAACCATGAATTGGTCTGCGTTTTTTATAAAGCGTCCAGTTTTTGCAATTATTCTCAATTTTCTTATTATTATTCTCGGTTTTTTGTCTTTTCGTAGTTTGCCGGTGGCTGAGTTTCCTGCGGTTTCAAACCTTGTCATATCAATCCAAACTTTTTATCCAAATGCAAGTGCTGAAATCGTCGAAAACGAGGTCACTTTTCCTTTAGAGGAAGCGGTTGCAGGTGTTGAGGGTGTCGAAGAAATTTCATCAACTTCTCATTTTAATTATTCTTACATACGTCTTAGTTTTGGGCCAAAAACTGAGATTATTAAAGCTTTGACAGAAGTCCGCGAAAAGGTTTCGCAAGCGCGTTACCAACTTCCGGATACTGTGAAAGAACCTATAATTGGACGCGATCAGCGGCATGATGTTTCTGCTCTTTCTCTCTCTCTTCAAGGCGAGGATTACAGGCTTGGGCAATTAAGTCACTTTGCGCATCTTTATATTAAAAATGCACTTAAGAGTATTCCTGGCGTAGCTAAAGTTGAGATTAATGGGCCTGCGCCAGTAATGCGCCTGAAGCTAGAGCCATTGAAAATGTTTACACTTGGAATTGGGATCAATCAGGTGGTTGAAAAACTGAAAGAACACCATTTAGTTCTTCCGGCTGGCCGCTTTAAAAAAGAGTTGCCAATTACACTGGAAACTCTTCTTAAAACACCCGAAGATTTTGGAAATATTATTCTTCAAAAGAAAGGGGAAAGCCTTGTTTTTCTTAAAGATATTGCCAAAATTCAAGAAGATGAGGATCAGAATTGGCGTGTGCGCGTGAATGGTAAGTCAGGCATTAGCATTAATCTGTATAAAACCTCTGAAGGGAATGTTTTGCAGATTTCAGACGCGGCTCGAGCTCTTATCCCTCAACTGCAAAAAAGTTTGCCTAATGGCGTTTATCTTATGATTAATACAGATAACGCTGATTTTGTCCGTGCCTCTTTAAAAAATATCCAGGTTTCATTTTGGGAAGCTTTTCTGCTTGTCTTCCTTGTGTGTCTTGTTTTTCTAAGGTCTATTACAGCAACTCTTATACCTTTTATAACAATCCCGATCTCAATTATCGGAAGTTTTATTTTTATGCGCATGTTTGGGCTTTCAATTAATACTTTGACGCTTCTTGCTATGGTATTAGCGGTGGGGCTTGTCGTGGATGATGCCATCGTTGTGATTGAGAATATCCATCGACATCATAAGCAGGGACATCCTTTACCAAAGGCGGCTTTATTAGGTGCCCAAGAAGTTTCCTTTGCTATTATTGCGATGACCTTTACCTTGGCCAGTGTTTATGCGCCCCTTCTTTTTATTGAAGGGACTGTAGGGGAATTATTCCGTGAGTTTGCAATTACGCTTGCGGGAGCTGTTATTATCTCAGGAATAACGGCAATCACTTTATCTCCGCTTATGACAACAAAATTTCTTACACCATCAGGTCTATTTTCCTTAAAATTTTTTGAAGATCTTTTGCAAAAGCTTGAAAAAAGGTATGAGGAGCTGCTGCATAAAACCTTTAAGCGGTTGAATATACTCATGCTTGGTCTTGGTATGATTATTGGTTTAACGGCGTGGTTTTATATTCTACTTCCTAAAGAAATTGCCCCTTCAGAGGACCGTGGTTTGATCGGTATATGGATTGCTCCGCTTGCAGGAAAAACCATTA
This sequence comes from Caedibacter sp. 37-49, assembly GCA_001898725.1. Classification (GTDB taxonomy): domain Bacteria; phylum Pseudomonadota; class Alphaproteobacteria; order Caedimonadales; family Caedimonadaceae; genus Paracaedimonas. The sequence goes on along the minus strand of MKUV01000012.1, from coordinate 8,043 downwards.
AAGTATTTGATTCTTACGTTCAGCAAGCCGAGAAATTGCTGACTCAATTCCCGGAAGTAAAGAACTATACAATGTGGCAAGGGGATTGGGGAGCACAGGTTGTTGCTTCTTTAGTTCCTTGGTCTCAGCGAAAACGATCAGCTGATCAAATTGTGGAAGAGTTAAAAAAAGAAGTTAAAGAAATTCCGACTGTCGAAATTTCTCCTTGGAGTTGGAATATTGGGCTTCCAAACGTCGAATTTTCATCTCACGAAGGATTGACACTTTCTTTTGAGGCACAAACAACCGGAAGCTATCAAGAGCTTAACAAGAAAATTAAAAATTTATGTCAATTGCTTGAAAAAGAAAAAATTTTTTCAGATGTATCGCAAACACTAAGACTTGATTATCCTGGTCTTCGAGGAGAAGTTGATACTCAAAAAGTTGCCCAATATGGTCTTAAGACCGAGCATATCGCGCTCGTTCTTCAAGCGCTTTATTCTGAAGCCTATCCCCTACAATTTTCTAAAGATAATCAACGGTATGATATTATTATTGAAGCTTTGAAATCACCGCGCAATCTTTATGATACCTTTATTACAACTGAGGGGCAGAAGAAAATTCCTCTTGGTGCTGTCTTAAAATTAATGCCTAAGCTTGAACCTAAAGAACTTGCGCACTATAACCAATTGCGATCAACTCGCGTGCATGTAAGTTTGAAGCCAGGTCAGAAATTTAATGAGGCCATGGTTTATCTTGAGAAAAAGATAGCTGAAGTTTTGCCTAAAAATATACAGATTTCTTTTGTTGGTGCGGTAAAACAATTTCAAGAATCATCTTCCCTTATGATTTTGCTGTTTTTTACAGCATTATTATTTATTTATAGCGTTTTAGCCATCCAATTTGAAAGTTTTATTGATCCTCTTATCATCATTGGGACTGTGCCTTTTGCATGTGCTGGAGGTCTTATGATGCTGTGGTGTACTGGACAAAGCTTAAATATTTATAGTCAAATTGGCTTAATTACGCTTATTGGTTTGATTACAAAACATGGTATCCTTATCGTCGAGTTTGCCAATCAGCTGTCTCAACAAGGTCAATCTTTCGTAAATGCTGCTATTCGTGCTGCTTGTTTACGGTTGCGGCCAATCCTTATGACAACAGGTGCGATGTTATTTGGTGCTCTACCTCTTATATTCTCATCAGGTGCAGGAGCTGAAGTTCGCCATGTAATAGGATCCGTTTTATTAGGAGGCCTCATCCTTGGAACTGTCCTTACACTATTTGTGATTCCCGTAATTTATAGTCTTGTTAAACAGTGGCAAACGAAATTATCTTAAGACAATAAAAACTCCTCTAATCACATTAAGCAGGCAGAGTAATAATTGTTCAAATAGAGATCTGTTTACATCCGTTTACCAACTTCATGGCCTAAGAAACCACCTGCACCAGCACCAATCACAGCACCAACAACGCGTCCACTTCCGCCACCAAACATGGAACCAATAGCTGCACCACCTGCGGCACCCACCAAAGTTCCTGAAAGTTTCTTTTCATTCGTTGTGCAAGCATTCAAAGAGACTAAGCTGAGAGCTGCAACTAAGATAAGGGGATTCATTTTATATTTCATAGGATCCTCCATTTATTTTTACACTTTATATTATACCTTATATTTCCTTAATTGTAACTTAATTTATTTCTAATAGTCATTTTTTTAACAATAAAATTTGCTTATAAACGTAATTTTTAAATTATTTTTTACAAATAGGTATTTAAATTGCCATATTGAATATAATATAGTTGGTAAGTCTTTAAGTATTATGGAAAAATAATTTTATGGTATTCATATTTCAAATAAATAAAAAGTTAACGCTGTTATTCTTCTTAATCTTATTTATTTTTTTTATAAACATTTCTATAAGTTATGCTTCTTTGCAAGTTGATGAAGTGTCTGAAAAGCGTCCTTCTTCTACGACAGCTTTGATTTCTTATGTGCCGTCTGTTCCTATTTGGTCTATGATGCCATTCAAGCTCGGTTTCGAATTCCAAGAAATAACGGGTTTATGTCCTTGGGCTAAAGGTGATAGCAGAGCACAAAAGAAAAAGTTATTTGAGGTATTTGATGGTCAGAATGGTACGCGGCTTTAGCACTTAGTCATTGATTCTAGTGATATTGAATTCGTAACGGAGCCCTTTTCTTATAAAAATAGTAATTCTTTAAAATCATGTATGGAAATGATTGAAAAGTCGACAAAAATTCTCCACATACTTCTTCGGGATAATAGAGAAGAAGAATTCGACCTACTCTTGGATGGAATAAAGACAGTCCTGAAAAAATTTCCTGTTACATGGAAAACGTATGATATTTATAATAATGTAAAGAAAAACCTTCTAGTTCGTGAAAAACTTTTGGATGATTCACAGTGGTCACCTCGTTTTGCGCCACAAGTGACAATTCAACACTCTTTAGAAAATACAATTTTCCTTTATTTTAGCTTATTTGGATTTAATACAATCTACATGAACAATTTCAGTGCTAGTCTTCCTTATAAAAAAATTTTATCGAGGCTCAAGAAGAAGGAGATAGTAAAAGGCTAAAAACTACGGTTACACAATTAAGAAAGAAATTAACAGGGTTGGTTTTTCTTCATGCATTAACCATGACTGCTATGGTACCTGCATCATATCCAACTCTACCTGAATATGTGAGAAGTAGTGATGAGCGAAAAGGTGCTTTAGCAATATTCAAAAACACACCTCTCCCTGCTCTTGAGGCCTGTTCAGCATCTTTAGGGGAAATTGGTAAATTTATCCAAGACCGTCTCAAGGCAGATACAGAACAATTTGAAGAAACTTTAAAAGCTTATGAAATATATGATCAAATTGATCCTAAAATGAGATTACTGCTTATGTCTCGTCGGCCTTTTTCCCAAATGTTTCGAGATATCAACACTGAACCTGTATACCAAAATAGTTACCAAGCTCATTTTAAAAACATTCTTGTAGAAAAAAAAATTTAAGTTTTTATGAGGTTGAGCATTTACTAGGTGCAGTAAATTATGGAGAGCAGTTTTTTGATTCTATGTCTGGTAAAGCTCTTGATTTGCAAATTTTTGAAGCTTGTTTAGAGAAAAGTTTTTTTGCAAGAAATAAATCTACCATTTTGTCATTATTAAATAAAGGCATTATAAGCACGCCAATGATTAGAAATCTAAAGAGAGATATCCAAGTTTTTGGAGTTCAAATGCCTATGTTTATGGAAAACTATTTTGCATTAGCTTTAATGACGGTTGACAAGCCGGGACGTAGTATTAGAATTAAAACTGACAATAACAGAGTAGATATTAAGGCAAAAAGTAAGTCTGCTGATGTATTATCTCCACCACTCTTTATTAAAAAAAAGTAATTCTATGGGGAGATTAAAAGATGAACAACTTATTGATAAGAGTTTTGGAGAAGCTATAGTGGAAGTTAGAGGCATTAATTCTGTTTCCGAATTGTTTTTAAGAAAATGTCAGCTGAGTTCAGAAATATCAGGAGTGTTTCTTGTAAATTATAAAGAAATCTCGGCTCACGCTTTAGCCCTATTTCAATATTTACAAGTTTTTGGTATAGGCGAGTTTGATGAAGACATTAAAACGGGCTTTTTCCATGCATTTCGGCAATAAAAAAGGAAAGATTACACTATGATTGGCAAATTATTAATAGCAAGTGTTATTGTTTCACAAGTAAGTCTAGCCTCTTCCTGCATAAACCCAAAAATATTGGATCAAGAGGTTGATACAATTGCTAATAAAATATGGATAGGGAAAAGCATTTCCCCTCAAGAGATTAAAATGAGTCTTAGCTTTGTCACAAAATTAGATCCTTCTAAGCTTGAAAGGTTACCAAATTCTATAGAAGACACGTGTAATGAAGCGACTTTGAAAATTCAACAAATAAATTCTGTACAAGGAAAACATTTTATGATTTTTGCTTCTCAATGTCACGATTTATATAATAAAAGTAAGGATGATTCTTTTCGATTTGGTTTGTCTAAGCTTTTTGATAGTGTATCAAAAAAACTTTTAGGAGAAGCACAAAAAGTAAACTTACATCTTAAAACAGAAAATGGAGATCACTTCGCCTCATCTATGGCGATTTTTAGTGATAGAGATTCTTCCGAGTTGCTCTTTAAAAACTTCTTTGATACAGTAAAAAGTCATTAAGTCTTCTTAAGTAAAAGAGAACCTTATTAAAACGAAGGTTTTCATGCTATTTTTCTTTATAAGCAAAGAGGAAACTTTCTTAATTATAGGCGTTTACAGCTTATCGAAATGCTCAAGCTATTTAGGAATAAAAAAAACTTTTCCTTAGCTCCTTTGACCTTTTGGAATTTTAGACGCTTGTGTGCTTAACTTAAGCGTGATGAGACGTTCTTCTGGCTTACCCCATTGATATTCGCAAATCACTTTGCGTCCTAAAGGGGTGGGGCCAGAGGTCAATTTAAGTATTGGTCCATTGATACGTCCTCTTAAAAAAGTCTTGAGGGATTTTGGATACTTTGTCTGCATACTAATGGTGCCAACGTAAGTATAATTTTTTGTTTCTAAAGTAAGAAGTTTGTAATCAAAATTTTTTCCTTCAAGATCAGGGATTTGTTCAATGTAAGTTTTCAAGTTTATAGAATGTGGGCAGGCGTCTTGCTTAAGGTTGTCTGTTGTAACGCTCGAAGATGCCACACTTAAAGCACAACAAAATATTAAACAGTAAAGATATTTCATTTTCTTATAGTTCTTCTTATGAATAAAAACTTAGATATTAAAATGTTCTTCAGCCACTAGAAGATCATTGTCTAAGCTTGCAGAAACACCTAAAAATTGTTCTATTGCTGTAATGTTGGTTTCATCAATTGATGCTTTAATTTCAGAGCCATCAGTCCAGTCATTTGAACCTTGTGCTTCTTCTTCACCACGATCGCTTTGGAAAAAAGATTGTGCGGTAATAGATTCATTTTGAATACGACCATATTGAAGCGCACCAAACGCCAATGCGAGCACCATTAACTCGTACTTAAACATCTTTAACATTTATTATTCTCCCCGTTCCCCATGATAGAGTTGCAGAAAATAGTTAACAAATGGTTTATAAAAGACATAAATATTAGAAATTAAAGTTTTTATTCCTATAAAACATATGAAAAGACTAGTGTGACAAAGAATTTGATTTTATACTTGGATTCTCTATGGCAAATTTCAAATAGTTAGATGACGATTAAAAGATATTCTATTATTGAGGAAATACCGCCACTTCCTGAAGATGCGGAAAGTATATTTAAGCAGTTAAGTGAAAATAATAAACAACTCCTGCCTGCCTACAAAGATGCACGTCTATGGGGATTTTTTATTAAGGAAAATGGAAAAGTACTAGGTGGAGCAGTTGGTCATCTGTGGCTTGGCGCTATAAGGGTAGTCCGTCTTTTTGTTCAAAAACACATTAGAAAACAAGGGTATGGTAAAGAACTACTTAAGACCATTGAAGATTATGGTTGCAAGCATGGGGCCAACTTTATCGCTCTTGAGACGCTGTCTTTTCAAAATTCTCTAGAGTTTTATTTAAAGAATGGTTTTCACATTGTTTATGAAGAAAAGAATTATTCAAATGATATTATTATGTATCACTTGAGAAAAAAGCTCCCTAACAACAAAAAACTATTATCGTAGTTAATACTATATTTCATAAGTTTCTATTATCTGCTAAAGTTATTATTATTCAAAGGGAAAGTAGCTATAATGTTTCAAAAACAGGCTCATTACCGAAAGAATTTACTCGCTTGTGCTTTTGGGAATATCTTTGAATGGTATGACTTTGCTCTTTTTGGTGCGTTTGCAACGACAATAAGCCACCTCTTTTTTCCGCCTGAAGATCCAACTGTTAATCTTATAAAAACGTATGGTATTTTTCTTGCTGGTTTTATCATGCGACCTTTTGGGGCAATTTTTATGGGATGGTTGGGGGATAAAATCGGGCGTAAGCCAGTTTTAATCGCCTCTCTTTTATTGATGGCTATCCCTACCTTAGCAATTGGTTTCCTCCCTACATACCAGCAAATAGGAATACTTGCCCCTATCTTCTTAATCATTATCCGACTTTTCCAAGGATTTGCAATGGGGGGAGAGTATGGAAACTCAATGGTATTCTTGGTTGAACATGCACCAAAAAACAGAAAAGCATTTTACAGCAGTTGGACAGATGTCGGATGTCTTATAGGTGTTCTTTTGGGGAATCTATATGCTTGGGTCCTAATTATGACACTCGATGAGATAACTTATATGAAGTGGGGATGGAGAATCCCTTTTATAAGCAGCATTATTCTATGTTTTCTTGTCTACACATTACGAAAGAATTTTACTGAAACAGCTAGTTTTTTGAAAGAAAATTCAAAACTTTCTTTCAGGGAAAGTATAATATTTGTATCTTCGTTTCACAGAAAAATGATACCAGCTGTATGTGTCTACGCGTTTGGCAATGTATGCTTTTATATGGCTTTAATATTTTTACCCCAATATCATGTGTTGCATCATTTTATGAGTGCGCCTCATTCTTATTTGCTTACAAGCTGTATAAGCGGACTGATAGCATTTTTCATTCCTGTTGGGGGATATTTATCCGACAGATATGGAAGAAAATTAATCTTTATCATAAGTATTATGATTACGGTTGTCTTTGCCTATCTTATATTTTGGGCAACAAATGCTCATATTTTTCTTAACGTTATTGTTGTTCAGATGTTAATGGCGCTAAGTCTTGCTTTATTTTATGGGGGCGAAGCTGCCTACTTTGCTGAGCTTTTTCCTGTATCAATTCGCTGCATGAGTGTGTCTTTAACTCTGAGTCTTTCAAATATTATCTTTGGAGGAAGTACACCTCTTGTTGCAACACTCCTCATTCAAAAATTTAATAACGTTCAGGTTTTGGCAATTCCTATTTGCTTACTGGGAGGTGCGGCAATTTGGGGGCTTTGTAAGACATTGAATCACAGCAATAAAGCAGAAAAAAATGTTTTGATAACACCTCAATTGAATGAAATAGTTAATGCTGAAACGTGAAAGGGGAATGAGTATATTTATTAAGTATTATACTCACTAAGGAGTAAAAAAATGATCCAACAAAATTCAAGAGAGACGCTCCAATATTTAAAATCATTAACGAATACAGTTAACCAGCATTGCGCACTTCTAGAAAATTTTTCAATTAAATTCTTTACTTATACAAGATTATACAAAGATGGGACGGCGATCTTTCTGTGTAACAGCGATAAATGGTATGACACTAAATTCGAGCACGATATCTTTGAACAAGATGGCTTTGTTACTGTTCAAAACTTGTATCGTAATGAATATACAAAATGTATTTTCACAGGAGAGCCTAATAAAAATATAAAAGTTTTAGGTCATATGTATAATTTAGATTTTTGGAACTCAATTGATTTATACAGGTACACGACAGATTACAGGGAAGTTTTTAACTTCTCAGGCAGCTGCGCAAACGAGCAAATTATCAACTTCTATATAAATAATTTCGCTTTCCTAACAAAGTTTGCTTGTTCTTTTCGAGACAAATTTTCTTCTTTACTTGCTCATCCTCCTAAAGAAGCTTTTATCAATGTTTACAATTCGAAAGAAAACACTGTAATAGATGACCATAACGATGTTGAAAGTGAGATTACAGTCCCACAGGTAATGCATATTGTTCATGATAATAAAGATATCACTCTCTCAAAAAGACAAACAGAATGTCTCTTATTAATATTAAAGGGAAAAACAGCGAAAGAAATCGCTAAAGATTTAAATTTATCTTATCGCACGGTTGAGCAATATACGAACTATTTAAAAATAAAGCTCGAATGTCAAAGCCGTCGAGAATTAATAAATCGTATGAGTGAAAACGAGTTTGTAAAAGAGTATATTTAAACAGTTCTATTATTGAAACATCTAGAAAATTTTCTATTAAATTTTCCTATTTTTGTACATATTTCTATTGAAAAAAGTAACGATGTGTGATAGGGTATAAGGGTAAGCTTAG
>MKUV01000011.1 GCA_001898725.1 Caedibacter sp. 37-49 | reverse complement strand
TTTATGATGAAATTCCTTCGCGTACTAACGGCCATTTTATGGGTATCCCAAAGCTTCTCACCAAGTTGGGGAACCTTAGCACCTCTGTCAGAAGAAGAAAAGAAAGCCGCCCCAGCTAATCACGTGTTAGCTTATGCGCCTCCCCAAGTACCTCAACAAGATTTGTTTGCAACATTGCCATCTGAACTCCAGAAGCTAGTAGTGTCTATGCTAGAAACAGATGTTACTTTTCGCTTAAAGATAACCTCTAAAGCTTATATGCCAATGGTTAAACAAAAGACCGAAACACTTGATTTTGAGTTCCACCCATTTTATCGCAGAAAACCTTCTTCTTTTAAGGTCACACCACCGTTATTTAATTGCTTTCCCAATCTGACAAATCTTAATCTATCGGGAAATCTGCTTAATGATAGGAGTGTAAAAGATATTTGCAGATTAACAACATTACGATGTTTAAATTTATCTCATTGTAAATTAAAAATGTTACCTGATGAATTTGGCGACCTCATCAACCTTACGTTTCTTGACATGTCAGGGAATGATTATGAGGAGAGACGTTTACCAAGCGCCGTTTGCAGATTAACAAGATTGAAAACTTTAGATGCTAGAGCATGTGGCTTTAAAAGCTTACATCCCCAACTCGGTAATCTTAACGCACTTGAATATCTTGACCTTTCTGGTAACCGTTCTATGTCACATGAAATACATAATTTTCTAAGTGAAGTTGGTGAATTGACAAGATTGAAAACCTTAAATCTAAAAAATTGTTCCTTGAAAAAATTACCTGATGAGCTTACAAAACTTCACACATTAGAAACATTAATTTTAAACGACAACTACTTAAAGCAGTTACCTTCTAAATTCAACAACCTTTCTGCTCTCACTTATCTTGACTTATCAAATAATCCCTTTCAAAGACAGGGTTTAGCAAGCGTTGTTTGTGAACTTCCAAGATTAAAGTATTTATTTTTAGCAATCGATCCATAAAGTTATTTGTTGCCGATTAATTTACCTCCTGAAATTACTAATCTTGCTACCCTCAAGGTGCTCGACGTATCAGGTAATCCTTATAAGGAGCGAGGTTTACCAAACTACATTTCCGCCTTAACAGGATTAAAAATTTTAAATGTAAGCAGTTGTGAATTGACAACCTTGCCCGAAGAATTGATCTTACTCCCTAATCTTCAAGAAATTAATGTCGATGACAATTCCTTAACCTCTTTGCCTCCTTTTGATCCTCGGGTAAAAGTAATCGGCTTTACTCCCCCAAAAAATCCAACGCCTCACGTGTAATACCTTTAAGCAGCTATTTTTCTTGACCATAAAAGGAAAATGGCTGCTTAACTTCTTCTTGATCATGAGAATATCAAGCACTTTTTTAGAAATTCAACTTTTTTCTTTTTCTTACAAATTTTTCTCCCCTTTTTGGAAAAATTCTATTAGCATGCAAGAAATTGTTTCAAACTATTAGAGAACCATAAAATATATGGGTCAACTCGGTGTAACTTTAGCACAGGTCATAAAAGCAAATGGATAAGATCAAAATTATTGGGGGACGCCCTCTAACGGGTCAAATACGAATTTCTGGCGCAAAAAATGCAGCCTTGCCACTAATGTGTGCAAGCTTGCTTACAAACGAACCTTTGATCTTAAAAAATCTTCCACGCTTAGCCGATGTTTTTACGCTAGGAAGCGTCCTGAGCCATCTCGGCGTTAAAACGACTTATCAAGGCGAAACCGTCGGCAATCATCAAGCGACCTTTCATGCTAAAGGACCAATTCTTCCTGAAGCACCTTATGACCTTGTTCGTAAAATGCGTGCCTCAGTTCTTGTTTTAGGTCCGCTTGTTGCACGTTTAGGTTATGCAAAAGTTTCTCTTCCTGGGGGATGCGCGATTGGGACACGTCCTGTCGATATTCACCTTAAAGGACTTGAAGCTTTGGGGGCTGAAATTACACTTGAAGATGGCTATGTAATTGCCCAAGCCAAAAATGGCCTTAAAGGTACTAAATTCTCATTTCCATCGATTACCGTCACAGGCACTGAAAACATCCTCATGGCAGCTGTTTTAGCACAAGGGACAACACGTCTTCTAAACTGTGCTGTTGAACCAGAAGTCACTGACCTGGCGCACTGCCTTCAAGCTATGGGCGCAAAAATTGAAGGAATTGGAACATCTGTGCTCACAATCACAGGCGTTTCAAGTCTTCAAGGTACGATTTATTCTGTCTTACCCGATCGGATTGAAACCGGCACTTATGCTATGGCAGCAGGCATTACGGGAGGTGAAATTGATCTAATTGGCACTGATTTAGATCTCATTCCAACGGCTTCTCAAACTCTTGAAATGATGGGAATGTCTTTTAAAAAAACGGCTCAAGGATTTATCGCTAAAGGACCCTCAGGCCGCCTTCAAGCTGCCGAGATTGTAACAGATCCTTACCCCGGTTTTGCAACAGACCTACAAGCCCAAATTATGGCACTCGCCTGTGTTGCTGAAGGCGTATCCTTCATTACGGAAACTATTTTTGAAAATCGTTTTATGCATGTGCCAGAGCTTGCACGTATGGGCGCAGATATTACTATTAAAGGGAATACCGCGGTCATAAAAGGTATTCAACATCTCAAGGGTGCACCTGTAATGGCTACGGATCTTAGAGCATCTGTCTCTTTAGTTTTAGCTGCACTAGCGTCTTCAGAAGAAACAATGGTCAACCGTGTTTATCATCTTGATCGTGGTTACGAAGAGTTGGAAAATAAGCTTAGTGCTTGTGGCGCAATCATTGAACGAGTCAGGGAGGGCTCAACACATGACATTTCAGAAACGGCACACACCTTTAAAGCTGCGGGCTGAAGACCAACAAGATCTTAAAATCATGGGAGCTTATCTGCAAGATAGTCTTATTCCAATGACTTCTTTTTACTATAATAAAGATAGTAAATACTTCGGTATCCTTGCGAACCGTTTTTGTTGGGAAGTCGCTCCGCAAATGGACACTGGGACGCCCCTTTACTCACGTGTCCATGCAGGCCTTCACTTTGCCCATGTTCATAATGTTCGTCATAAAGGTCTTAATCTTAATGATCCTACTAAGACCCTTAATCTCTTAACAATTCATGGTGATAAAAAGGGTGAAATTCACCTTATGTTTTCTGACCAATGTGAGATTTGTTTGCATGTTGAAAAAATAATGTGCCATTTCCATGATCTTCATGAAGCTTGGTGGTCGCATCAAAAACCTCAGCATGCTTAGGAATTGTCATAAGCGATGATTTCTTATTTTAAAACTATCTTGTATGCATTCATATTTTCTTTATTATTTTTAAAAGGATATCATAAAGTTGCTTCTTGCAGCGAGGGTTTCCCTGATGGAAATAAAAGAAGAATTTCTAAAATACCACCTGAAGAGCACGCTTCAAAAAAAGGTAAAGCTACGTCTCAACAAGAAACTTCAATTCAAGGAAAGAAAAGAGATCATGCTGAAATTGAACCTACAACTTCATGTCCAGGAGAATCTACTCTACCTAAACACGATGTAATCTTAACCCAATGCACAACAGATATCTTACATGCATGGTATAAAGCTGTTCATTCTGAGGACTATAATCCACACCAAGCAAACGCTGCCTATGAAGAAGCAACACAAAGTTATGAAGTTCGACTAAAACTCTTAGCTAACAACGTATCTGACGAAGATTATCTTTTATCTGCAGGGATTAATTGGATAACAGCCATTTCCTTTCAATATACTAATCCAGAGAAAGCAAGTAGATTCTACGAACGAGCAGGTGAACGATTAAGTATTTATTCAAGAAGAATGCCAGAAAAAGAAGATAGTATAGATTTTCGTGCATTAACGGCGATGTTATTTTTAAAGGCATCAAATTTGATAAAAATGACGTCAGAACATCATGCAGGAATTCTTGCATATAAAGCAACATGCTTACAATCTATATCCCCCACTTATATAAAAAAGAAAATTAAATCTAAGTCATTTGTTGTAGCTGGTAAAAATCTTGCCTGCCTCATCCCCCCGCCTGAATCTTATCTTCTAGAATCTCAGCCACAATCTACCATTACAGATAAAAGTTATCGTTTTATACAAAAAGCAAATGTATGTTCTTTGATGGCGTTTCTCTTTGAATCAATAAATATTGAAAGGTCTCTTCAACTTTATGAAACTGCCGCTAGACTGCTTTCTTATGCCAAAGAATCTTCAGATGAAAATCCAAGATGCTATAAATTACTTGCTGATGCTTATTGGAATATGGCTCTTACACATATGTTTTCCTCTAGCTTTAATAATGTGCTGTTCGAAAAATCATTAGAATTTTATACACTTTGGTTTGATAAACTTCAAAATAAAGCGACTGAGAGAGATGGCGTCGTAGTTGCAGAATTCTATTCAATGATGGCAAAATTGTATGCTTACAAGTTTCCTCACAATAAACTCCACATTCAAACATTTGAAAATAAAGTAAAAGATTATTATGATCGCGCAAAACAAATACATGAAAAATCTCAAGGACTTTAAGATCATGAATTCATTTTTTTAAAAATATTCTATAAATCCGAAACCTAAACTTGTATATTTATTAAGGAAAAACCATGCTTTCACACGCCTATATCCTTCTTGTCGTCTCCCTTTTATCTTTTCACAAGGCTTTTTCTTGTAACCCTATAGATGAAGAATTTCGTCAAATAAAAGAAATCATAGAAGCTTATAATCTTGATGGTCTGGCCACTGCTGAGAAAATTGTACTTAAGCAAGATCCTAAAGGCTTAGGCAAGCTAGATCCTGGTATTGACCAATTATCTAAAAGGTTTCATCCAATCCTCGATCAAAATCCAGAGATGGCTTTTCCAGCGCTGAAAGATTTTTTTAATCAATATGAAGAATGCATCAAATTAAATGAAAATAAAACTTCCTTAATTACCTTAAATCTTAATACTTTAAGACAGACAATTTTAAATTTAGCTTTATCTTATGGATATTTAGAAGAACTTTATAACCAAGCTGCTTCACAATATAAGGTGGAAGCAGACAAATTAAAGGACAAAAATCCTATACTTGCGAACCAACTTTACAAGAAACAAGCATATTTAATGCAACGTTATTTAGATAAAAGCAGAAAACCAACAGATGTACACGTGATTAGATATTCTGGTGATGCTTATTTGAATATTGCAACTTGCACGATACCATTTAGCACTACGGAAGCACGTGATTTTTGTGAAAAGGCTGTTCATTATTATGATCAATTTCTAAAAGTTTCAGAAAATAAAGGAACAGCTGAAGATTATAAGCATATAGCACATTCTTTCAAAAAAGCTGCTAGTATACTTGTCACCTTTCATCCAAAAAAAGCAAGTGAACTTTATAAAAAAGCTGGTAATCTTTTACATTTTCATTTTTCCACTAGCATTAGTGATCGTCAAGATATAATAGACTGCTATTTAAATGCTGCCAATCTTATAAAAGAAATTGATTTATATGAAGCACACCATCTTGAAAGTAGAGCATATGAACTTCAAAAGATGCTACATTAACCTTCTAAGGTTCTTAGAAAAACTTAACTTAAAATTGCTCTTCTATAGCGTGCTTTTTATTTTTTAAATCTTTAAGAGTTGTATCATTAAACTGCTAGAGAACCAACCGTAACTGTTTCATGGCTATTTTCTGCTTTATTATAAACACGATGGCTCCTCCGTTGACCCAGACTTGTTAGCAGTTCATAGGGCGCGGTTCCAGCAAGATAAGCCATCTCGCGAAGGTTTTGCGCTGTCGGATAAAGTGTAGCCCAAGCATTGACATGTGTTAAAGACGCTGGAATGTCAGTCACATCAACCATCATAAAATCCATTGAAATTCGTCCAATCACAGGTGCTGCCATACCCCCAATATAAACATGGCCTTTATTGGAAAGCTCGCGTACAATGCCATCGGCATAACCTATTCCTAAGGTAGCTAAACGCTTTTGGGTAGTACAACGATACGTTGCGTTATACCCAATAGTTTGTCCCGGATGCACATCTTGCACTTGCACGATGCGGCCATAAATAGACAAACTTGGTTTCAGTTGATCAGCTTCCGGATAAGGATTGGCATAGCCATAAAGCCCTAAGCCAGGGCGGACATAGTCATAATGGTAGTCTTTCCCTAAAGCAATTCCATTAGAATTTGCAAGAGATGCAGGCGCTTTAGGCAACATCTTAAGAGCTCTCTCAAAAGCTTGCCTTTGCTCTTCATTTTGAGAGTTCTCACCTTCATCACTGCTTGCGAGATGACTTATAATCATTTCTAAATCAAAAGAACCCAATAGATTTGAATCTTGACTTATCTTCATAACATCTTGAAATGATAGACCATTTCTTGTTATTCCTGTATCTACGTGCAAGACGGCCGGTAAAGTTTCATGTTTTAACCTTGCAAAGTCTGACCAGCGCTTAATTTGCTCTCGATCTACAAGAACCGGAATTAAATTCGCTTCAATAAAGTAATTTTCAGTCCCCGATAAAACACCAGAAAAAATAAAAATTTTAGCATTTTCATAAGGTAAAGCCTGACGTAGACGCAAACCTTCTTCAAGAAAGGCGACATAGAAAACACGACAGCCTTGTGCATAAAGAGCTTGAGCGACTGAATTCATGCCAAGCCCATAACTGTCTGCTTTTACAACAGCGGCAATCTGACATTCGTCTTTAAGGTGCTTTTTTGTATGGAAATAATTGTGTTGAATTGCTTGAAGATCAACCATAACAGCAGAAGTTGCTGTTAGAGGAACATCTTCTAAAATAGAGGGGGTTATAATTTCTTGTTTAGCGAAAACCATGAGGCACCTTCTCTGATTCAACATAATTACCGAATTTGGTTAAAGCCCCATCAAAGAATAATTTAACATTGTTAATTGGACCATGCCTTTGCTTCGCGACGATAACTTCTGCCAAGTTATAAATTTGCTTCATACGCGTCGACCACTCTTCATGCTTATCAGAGTTAGGTGCCGGCTCACGACGGCTTTCGTAGTATTCTTCACGATAAACAAACATGACAACGTCCGAGTCTTGCTCAATCGATCCGGATTCACGCAAGTCTGCTAATTGAGGCCGCTTATCTTCACGTTGCTCAACAGCACGCGAGAGCTGAGATAGAGCAATCACAGGTACATTAAGCTCTTTTGCAAGCGTTTTAAGACCTCGTGTAATTTCAGAGATTTCTTGAACTCGATTTTCTGAACTTCTTGCTCCAGGTGCTCCTTGAAGAAGCTGTAGGTAGTCAACTACAATCATTGAAAGACCATGCTTGCGTTTTAGTCTGCGCGCTCTTGTTCGCAAAGCAGAAATGGTCAAAGCAGGTGTATCGTCGATATACAAAGGGAGGTTTGCAAGGCGACGGCTTACTTCAAAAAACTTTTGAAAATCAGCTTGCGGGATGTCGCCACGTCGAATCCGATCAGAAGCAATTCCTGATTCTTGCGCTAAAAGACGGGTTGCCAGCTGCTCTGAAGACATTTCAAGAGAGAAAAAGGCAACGATACCTCCATAAACTTTTTGCGCGAGTCCTGCCTCAGCAGCATTAAAAGCAATATTCGTTGCCAACGCAGTCTTTCCCATTGAAGGACGCCCTGCAAGAATAATCAAATCAGAAGGATGAAGTCCTCCCAGCAAACCATCGAGATCTTTAAAACCTGTTGTGACACCAACAATTTTATCTTCGCGCTTAAACGCAAGTTCAGCAATTTGGATAGATTCTGTTAACGCTTTTGAGAAAGGAACAAACCCTCGATCAGTTTGACCGATAGTGGCTAAATCATAAAGACGTTGCTCAGCTGTTTCGATTTGCTGTTGAGCATTATGTTCCACATCTGGTGTAAAAGCGCTATTAACAACCTCTTCACCTAAATCGATTAATTGGCGTCTTAAATGAAGATCATAAATAAGTTCACCATAATGCTGAACACTAATAATTGAGACAACAGATGCGGCCAGATGCGCAAGATATTGGGTTCCACCGATCTCTTGAAGAGAATTATCTTGTTCAAAAGTACTTTTAAGCGTAATGGGGTCTGCGATCTGTCCTCGTTCAATTAGCTTAGAAATAACGGCATAAATACGACCATTACTTGCATCGGCAAAATGTTCAGGCAAAAGGAAGTCGGAAATTTTCTCATAAGCTTGGTTATTATGGAGCAAGGCGCCTAAAAGAGCTTGCTCAGCCTCATAATTATGAGGAGGAATGCGGTCTTGTTCAAGAGTTGCTGGTGTCAGCAGATTTCTATTCTCTGTGAGTGCAACAACGTTTCCTGTCATGACAGCTCTCTTATTCTAACGCTTGATGTTTATTCAAAAACTGCTTTAAGTTACTTCATAAAGTGTCAAAGCAAACTACTTTTATATTTGTACCCTGCCTTGACCTTATGAACAAGGATCATTTAAAGGTTAGGCACTAACCTCTTCTGTCTCTTGAGATTTTTTTGAAGATGCTTGTGCTAAAGCTTCTTCTTGTGTTTGCGCAACGTTAACAATAACAGTTTCAGAAACTTCAGGATGCAATGCAATTTGAACTTGATGCAATCCTAAAGCCTTAATTGGGGTACTCACAAACGCTTGAGAACGTGTTATGGTAAAACCAGCTGCTGTTACGGCTTCAGCAATGTCTTGAGGACGAACAGATCCATAGAGAAGACCATTTTCACCTGCTTGACGTAGAATAACAATGTTAAGACCTTTCATCTTTGCAGCAACAGCTTCCGCTTCTTTCTTTAACTGCAAGTTATGAGCTTCAAGTTGAGCTCGCTTTTTCTTAAATTCTTCAATTTTATCCGCAGTTGCTCGCTCTGCCTTGCCTTTAGGTAACAAAAAATTGCGGGCATAACCAGGCTTAACGCGAACAATATCACCCATTTGTCCTAAATGTTCAACACGTTGTAACAATATCACTTCCATATTTTTCTCCTAAATCTTACCAAATCGTTCTTTTAAATTGAGCCATGGCTCAAAAATTCCCACAATTAAGACGGGCAATGCTAACCAGCCGAACACTACCATAAGCGTATAGAAAATCCAAAGAAACAAATTTCGTTGTTCATATTTTGTTGCATAAATATGAATTATAGCAAGTCCTTCCATTAAAAAAGCGTTGAGCAAAGCACCAAGTACATTCAACGAAATGAGCTCTATCCCTCCTTTTCCAAAAAAAGCTAGAACTCCAAGCCCTGCTATACTCCACCAAGGCCACCAAGGCAACTCAAACTCACCCATTGTTGGTGTGGGTCTAATATTACACTTAAATTTTTCTAAAATGTTCTGAGCAAAGATAGCATTAATCAATGTCAGTATAAACAGGAAACTCGCAAAGAAAGCAGGCAAAATGAGAACAAGTTGTGCAATAAAAGGCTGATAAAGAGCTTCTACATTTTTGTTATATTGAGCTAAGCCTTTCGAAAGCGCTTGTTGAAGAACTTGAAGATTATCTCCCAACAATAAAGCGCTTGAGAGCAGGACTGTCAGCCCTACAATATAGGCCGTTAAATAAGCAACAATTCGCCCACTTGGATACCATCGAACTTTATTCTTTGCACTTGTATGATGTCTTAAAGCTTGGAAAGTAATAAGAAAACAAGGTCCTACAAAAAATAATCCATAAACTAAGGCATGCGTTATGCCATTCAATACTAAGACACAACTTAAACTTAGAAAGGCACTGAATAAAAGGTTACGTACGCCATATTGAAGTCCAACCGAGAATAACGGGACTTGATGAAAAATGGCACCCATAATCCATAAAGGATGCCCCATTGAGAATCCAAAGAAAAGGAGTGCTGACAGCACCCCTCTTCCTAAAATCTGAGGCCAATCTTTGGACGACAAGGTCGTCACAATTAAAGGCCTTTTAACGAACAACGTAAGGCAATAAAGCTAAGAAACGCGCGCGCTTAATTGCTATTGCCAAATCACGTTGATGTTTTGCGCTAACAGAGGTAATACGTCTTGGGATAATTCTTCCTCTTTCAGAGATATACTTCTGAAGAAGACGGATATCTTTGTAATCAATTTTGGGAGCGCCTGGCTCACTAAAAGGGCAGCTTTTCCGACGACGGAAAAAATGACGACGAGGACCACCTCTTGATGTTTGATCATTCATGATATTTTTCCTTAGCTTTGTGATTCTTCTTCAAATTCTGTTTCTGCTTCTTCTCCGTCTTGATCATCACGGCCAAAAGAAGGCGCATAATCATCTCTTTGATAACGGGAAGATTTTAAAATGGCTGAAGGTCCTTTTTCATGTTCTTCAACAGCGACGGTTTGAAAACGAAGAATATCTTCATTAATCTTCATAACACGTTCAACTTCGGTGATAGAAGCAGGTGATGCCGCAGCGTTCAAAACAACATAATGACCACGACGATTTTTTTTAATAAGGTAGGCAAGGTTTCGAAGGCCACAATATTCATTACGAACAATCTGTCCGCCTTGATCCCTAATAATCCCAACAAACTTTTCTGAGAGGGACTCGACCTGCGCGGGCGCTAAATCCTGACGCGCAATAAAAACGATTTCATAATTATTCATTTCAGCTCCTTATGGCTAATGGGTTGAATACTCAACAAAGCCGGCACATGCCGGCAAGGAGATGGCTTTATATAACGCAACAATCTTTTAAAAGCAAGTTAGTTTAGTTATTAAATAAGGTATGCCCCTACTTTTTTTATAGGGCCATACTTATTAGTTCCTAAGAAATTACTTATTAGCAGCAAGCAAAACTTCTAAGAATGCCCTTGCAATACTATGATCACTATCAACTGGGGGGTTTTTAGGCACATTCTTGTTAATAGTTGTATCGGAAGTTCCCCATTTCAAAATTCCGTTACTATAATGATATCTACTATATTTCTTATACTTAGGCTTAAACTTATTGGTCACATGAAATGTATAACCTAGGTCGCCACCGCGTTGATTTTTGGGAATGGTTACATGAAATGGGAAATTCCTATTTGCAGAAAAATATGAAGGTGTACCCGTATTATCTGAATAACTTAACGTAAATTCTTCTCTACCTTGCCTAAAAGTATGAGGCAATTTTAGTCCAGATGACTGATTCTGAGTCGTCTGGTTAGACGATGAAGAAGAGGATGTACTCGCCGAAGTTGCACCTGCAGATGAAGACTGAGTCTGTGGCGGTTGGCTCGCTGATGAGTTACTAGAAGATGCTGGATTGAAATGATTTCTCATTTGAGTAATAAGAGTTCCAACGCCTCTTTCATAACGAGTCAATGCACCATTAGCTTTTGACTTTTCTCTGACTCGATCAACTATAGCCTTTACAGAATCCCAGCGCTCTTTATAATATTTTAAAAGAGCTTTTTTCTCTTCAGTAAGCCCTGATTGATTGCCATATTGGGTTAAATATAAATTGAGCGGTCCTTCAACCTTATTAGGTATCTCTGCTCTAAATAATCTCTCACAAAAATTAGCCCACCAAATCTCAGTTGTCTGAGCAGGAACAAGAGTTGGAGTGCCACCAAGGCCGGAAGAATTGCTTGCCACTAAAATTGCCTGAGTTGCATAAAAAATGCTGTAAATGCTTGCAATAGCTATGACTAATTTTGAACTTTTATTGACCTTGTTTTTAAACATTTTTTATTCTCCTAAAATACATATATTATAAATCAATTATTATTAATAATCATAGAAAAGTTAAGAATATATTACTATACGTCTACTACTAATAGTATTAGTATAAACAATATGCTAACTAGCTTTAATTATTTAATAATTTTCTTTTGTATTAAAATATAAAAATTTATTTGTTTCTTTCTAGCATAATGCCGCCACAACACGTGGATCACCCAAGTTATCAATCTCGCCAGCAGCAATCTTACGCAAGATGCGACGCATAAACGAGTATTATTCAGTTTTATAAAAATACAAAAAATTATACATGAAATAAATTTATTATTGATAACTATTTAGAAAAACTTACTTTTTTAAATGAAATTATTATACAAATTTCAAAAACTCTTGACTTTTTGACTTTTTGACTTATATTAAAGTTACCACCCAACCTTAAGGAGATTTATATGCTTAAAAAAATTTCAACCTTACTTTTAGGATGTTCTATATCCTGTTTTATAACGTTCTCAGGACAGTGTTCATATCTTCAAGACCTTCCTACAGAAATAACTCAACGTATTCTAAAACATTTACCCATCAAAGATGGTGTCAGGTTTATGGAAACCAACAAAGCATATAATGACACCTTTAAAGACGATGCTAGTTTATGGAAATCTTACTTCCAACGAATCCGTGGACATGCTTATTATTTAGGTGACCAAGAAAAAACAGCACAAGACTATATCAACATACTAAAAGATATGAAAAAACCTAAATTATACTTTTCTCCCTATGGTTTCTCTATAACGTTTATAAGTGAGGATGGAAAGAAACTTATAGGAAATATGCAGCAGGAAAATCCTAAGCATACCTTTTTCATAATGGATAATGAACCAGATACAGAACCTACGTTCCTTCCACTTCCAGAAGAAGGGAATTTTGCTTCACCAACCAAATTAAGTGCTGATGGCAAATCAATTTTGGGTAGTAATGCTAAGGCTCCTCATTTGCTCCCTATCCTATGGAAATTAAATGAAGAAGAAGAATATGAAGTACATCTTTTCTCTTCTCCTGATCCAAACAATCCAAATAAATTTACTATAACAGATATGGATTCAAAAGGAGAAATCTTCGTTGGGAACTACATAGCGCCATCCATTCTTGAAAAACCTTACTTGAAAGCTTTCCGGACAAATCGTAAAGATCCTATTAAATATTTAGATCCCACATGTGATGTAACTGCAAGTTTTATTAGCGGTGATGGCAATACCGTTGGCGGATCAATCATGTCGAGTAAAGAAAATAAACGAATCTCTACCCCCTATAAATGGTCACCTTCAACCGGCATAACTTTCTTTCCTCAAATCGATGAAGATACATCCTATTTTCTTTATTCAATCAATGAAACAGGAGAGCTCATCTTCATAGAAAGCGACGAATCAGGAATGAAGGTTGAACAAGCCATGCTCATGCCTTATGAAAAGAAAAGATTAATCAAATTGCAAGAAGCATGTAACCCTGAACTCATCATTAATTTTAGCGAGAGTGGTTTTACATTTCATTTTAAGACAGATGCAACTGGCACAAGAACTTTTTATTCTAAAAGCAAGGTTGAAGTAAACAATCTTAGTTCAAGATCTAACTTATATTTATTTGAGAAGAATAAGGGAACGAAATTTCTTACTCCTTTTCTTAAAAGCTTAAGTAAAGAAGACAACAGAGACCACATAGAATTACTCTCTATTGATAACGTAAATGCTCATGGCACATGGTTTTTTGGACAGGCTTACGATAATTCAGATAATGGCTTTAGGCTCGGTTACACAGCTTATATTCCAGCCTATGAAGATTTTGAGAACGAAGGAATAACTTTCAAAGCTGAAGATGTTCCTCCTACCATTCAAGATGGTAATAACACCAACCCTTAAAATCGCTTTTCAAACTGACCAAGTTTTTTCTTAAAGACTTGGTCAGTAAGAAAATCATTTGTTTCTTTCTTGCACTAACATCTCAACCACACTTGGATCAGCCAGCGTTGAAGTATCACCCAAGCTATCAATCTCGCCGGCTGCAATCTTGCGTAAGATGCGACGCATGATTTTCCCGGAACGCGTTTTGGGAAGACCTGCTGCCCACTGAATTTTATCAGGACTTGCAATCGGACCAATTTGCTTGCGCACCTCTTGAACTAATTCTTTTTTAAGCTCCTCTGAAGGTTGCTCACCCTTATGAAGCGTGACAAAAGCATAAATCCCCTGCCCTTTAATATCGTGCGGAAAACCAACCACAGCGGACTCAACAACTTTAGGATGTGTGTTTAAAGCACTTTCTACTTCAGCTGTGCCAAGACGGTGGCCTGACACATTAATTACATCATCAACCCGGCCTGTAATCCAATAGTCACCTTCGTGATCTCGCCGCGCACCATCCCCTGAAAAATACATTCCAGGATACGTTTTAAAGTACGTCTCAATAAAACGCTGATGATCGCCATAAACTGAACGCATTTGGCCCGGCCATGAATCGATTATAACGAGGGCACCTTCTGCTTCGCCAGTAAGAATATTGCCTTGCGCATCGACAATAGCTGGCTGAACGCCAAAGAAAGGCTGTGTCGCTGAACTAGGTTTTAACGTATGAACACCCGGCAAAGGTGTAATTAAAATCCCTCCGGTTTCTGTCTGCCACCAAGTATCCATAATCGGGCAACGTTCTTCACCAACCACGCGATAATACCACTCCCAAGCTTCAGAATTAATTGGCTCACCTACAGACCCCAAGAGTTTTAGAGAGCGTCGGTCGGTTTTCTTAACGGCTTCATCGCCTTCCCTCATCAGAGCACGAATTGCCGTTGGTGCTGTATAAAAAATATTAACTTGATATTTATCAACGACTTGCCAGAAACGAGAGGCATCAGGATATGTTGGCACGCCTTCAAATATCAAAGTTGTTGCTCCATTCGCAAGCGGTCCATAAAGAACATAGCTATGCCCTGTAATCCAACCGACATCCGCTGTGCACCAATAAATATCACCTGGATGATAATCAAAAATCACTTGATGAGTTAAAGAAGCAAAAACCAGATATCCACCGGTTGTGTGCAAGACCCCTTTTGGCTTTCCCGTTGAACCAGAGGTATACAAAATGAATAAAGGATCTTCAGCATTCATCTCAACTGGCGCACATTCTAAGGAAGCTTGAGACATTAAATCTTCATACCAGTAATCTCTTGTCGACGTGAAAGGCACAGCATTTCCTGTCCGTTTCACAACAAGAACGGCTTCAACAGAGGTAACTTCAGGCTTTGTTAATGCCTCATCAACATTCTTTTTCAAAGGAATAAGCTTGCCGCCGCGCACGCCTTCATCTGAAGTAATGACCAGCTTCGATTGACAATCAACAATTCTTCCCGCCAACGATTCTGGAGAAAAACCACCGAATACCACGGAATGAATTGCACCGATTCTTGCACACGCAAGCATTGCCACAGCTGCTTCAGGAATCATGGGAAGATAAATCGTGACACGGTCACCTTTATAAATACCTAAGCTTTTGAGAACATTCGCACACTTACACACTTGCTCGTAAAGCTCGCGATAGGTAATCTTTTGTGATTCTGCAGGATTATCACCTTCCCAAATAATTGCGACCTCTTCTCCGCGCTCTGCTAAATGTCGATCAAGACAATTGGCAGCTGCATTTAAAGTTCCATCCTCAAACCACTTAATATGGAAATCTTCAAGCTTAAACGAAGTATCTTTGACCTTTGTAAACGATTTTATCCACGTGATACGTTGAGCTTGATCTGCCCAAAACACTTCTGGATTCTCAATTGATTGAGCATAAAGTTCACGGTATTTTCTCAGTGTTAACGTTGCAGGTCTTGTCGCATATTTATGCTTTATATATGTCATCCTATCTCCATTCTTTGCGAAGCATAGAAAACTATCTTTACACGGGTCAAGAGGATTTCCCCTCACAATTTCTTAAAAGATGTCTCTTATTGCTTCTCCCTGTTTATTTTAAAAATTTTAAATTATTATTAATTTAAGTATGTCAAACCTTAAATCTCTTACTTTCTTTATTATTTAACCCTATAACATTTCTTTTCTTTCTTATATTTATTGGTACTCAGTCACACCCTCAGGTTGCCTGGGATCCTCGAGACAAGCCCGAGGATGAAGAAGAGAGGTATTTTTTCTCCTCTTGTCGCCTATCACCATTCCCCGCTTTCAACGCTTCTTGGGTCCCCGCCTTCGCGGGGATGACATTGAAGTGGTGGTTTTTTCCGAGTGTCACCAACCAACGTCTGTTCAGCTCTCGTCAGAGAGCCTTCTCGTCTCTACCCCTTACTCGTTCTCCGTCTTGTACCTATTCTCAGCAAGCACCCTCTTTGCCAATGAACCCTCTTGCATCCAACCCTTGGTCATCCTAGATCTCATGCTTGGGATCTCAAGCGGCACATAGATTTTGCCTATCGCCATTCCCCGCCTACTCGGGGATGACAAGAAAGAGGCGAGGATGACATCGAAGAGGTGGCCTGTTCCTGTTGTCTCCTAACCAACTTCCTTACCCCCTCGGCAACGAGTGCTCTCCTTCCTGACCTTTGTCATTCCCGCGA
>MKUV01000010.1 GCA_001898725.1 Caedibacter sp. 37-49 | reverse complement strand
ATTTAAACCACTTCACGATCGCGTGCTTGTAAGGCGCATCGAACAAGAATCCAAAACTGCAGGTGGGATTATCATCCCTGATACAGCCAAAGAAAAACCTATTGAAGGTGAAGTTCTCGCTGTTGGCTCGGGTGTTTGCGATGATGCCGGTAAAACGAGACCTCTCGATGTTAAGGTTGGGGATCGTATTGTTTTTGGCAAATGGTCCGGAACCGAAGTTAAAGTTGAAGGCGAAGAATTACTGATTCTTAAAGAATCTGATATTTTTGGCATTCTTGCCGCTTAACGGATGATAATTAATTAAAGGAGACAATTAATCATGTCAGCAAAAGAAGTAAAATTTTCGACTGATGCCCGTACACGCATGCTACGTGGTGTCGATATCCTTGCAAATGCTGTAAAGGTAACTCTTGGACCAAAAGGTCGTAATGTTGTATTAGCAAAAAGCTTCGGCGCGCCACGTATTACAAAAGATGGTGTATCCGTTGCAAAAGAGATTGAACTTGAAGACAAGTTCGAAAATATGGGCGCGCAAATGGTGCGCGAAGTTGCTAGCAAAACCAATGATATAGCTGGTGATGGGACAACCACAGCAACAGTTTTAGCCCAAGCAATCGTTCGCGAAGGTGCAAAAGCCGTTGCCGCTGGAATGAACCCTATGGATCTTAAGCGAGGCATTGATTTAGCTGTGACAGCTGTTGTTGAAGACCTCAAAGCCCGTTCGAAGAAAGTTTCGACGTCAGAAGAAATCGCGCAAGTTGGCACCATTTCCGCTAACGGTGAATCTGAAATTGGGAAAATCATTTCAGAAGCAATGGATAAAGTTGGTAAGGAAGGCGTTATTACCGTTGAAGAGGCAAAATCATTTGCAACTGAACTTGAAGTTGTTGAAGGAATGGAATTTGACCGCGGTTATATTTCTCCATACTTCGTAACAAATGCAGAAAAGATGGTTGCTGACCTCGAGAATCCATTCATCTTAATTCATGAAAAGAAACTCACAGGTTTACAAGCCATGCTTCCAGTACTTGAAAAAGTCGTTCAATCTGGTCGTCCGCTTTTAATTATCGCTGAGGATGTTGAAGGAGAAGCGCTTGCGACGCTCGTTGTGAACAAGCTTCGTGGTGGCCTTAAAGTGGCAGCTGTTAAAGCACCAGGCTTTGGTGATCGTCGTAAATCAATGCTTGAAGACATTGCAATCCTTACCAATGGTCAAGTTATTTCTGAAGATGTTGGTCTAAAGCTTGAGAATGTCACAATCGATATGCTTGGAACTGCAAAAAAAGTGGTTATCGACAAAGAAAACACAACCATTATTAATGGCGCGGGCGCTGCGCAAGATATTGAAGCACGTTGCAATCAAATCCGTGCACAAATTGAAGAGACAACCTCCGATTATGATCGTGAAAAGCTTCAAGAGCGCCTAGCTAAGCTTTCAGGTGGTGTTGCTGTGATCCATGTTGGTGGAGCAACAGAAGTTGAAGTTAAAGAGCGTAAAGATCGTGTTGAAGATGCTCTTAATGCAACACGCGCAGCTGTAGAGGAAGGTGTTGTTCCAGGAGGTGGTGCGGCGCTTCTTTATGCAATTCCATCTTTAGATAAGGTTAAATTTGTAAATGATGAGCAACGCGTTGGTATTGATATCATTCGGCGTTCACTTCAAGCGCCAATTCGCCAAATCGTAACAAACGCGGGTGAAGATGGTTCAGTTGTTGCAAGTAAGCTTGTTGAAGGCACGGATCAAAAACTAGGATATGATGCTCAAAATGGTCAATACGTTGACATGTTTAAAGCTGGTATCATTGATCCAACGAAAGTTGTTCGTACAGCGCTTCAAGATGCTGCTTCGATTTCAGGTCTCTTAATCACGACAGAAGCAATGGTCGCTGATATTCCTGAAAAGAAGGATTCATCTCCAGCAATGCCAGGCGGTATGGGTGGCATGGGTGGAATGGGCGGCATGGGTGGTATGGATTTCTAATCCTACCCAAGCTCACAGTTCAAAAAGAAAGGGCTGCAGAAATACAGCCCTTTTTTAATGCACCTAAATGCCTAATGTTTGCTCCGTTTGACCGTATAACCTTTTTCTTGAGCCCACTCAAGAATATCAGGGACATGAGCAACACCAATAGCAACAAACGTACCTTTTAATCGCACATATTCTTCAAGTTTAGGGAGCCATGCTTGAGTTCTTAGATCCGCGCTTATTGAAGAAGAAGCATTGTCCACACCATTATGATAGTCACGAAAAACAGGATTTTGCACCATATCTTGTACAAAAGAAAAACTATTTTTTTTCTGTCTATTCTTTGCAAAATTCATGATGTGGCTAACAAAATATTGAATCGAAGCAAAAGTTAACGAATTTCTCTCTTCTTTAAACTGCGTAAAACCTGAGTCAAATCGCAAATCAATAGTGTCTAAGGCATAATTTGGTTTTGAAGAAGATTGAGCATATTCTATTAAGGAGAGATCCATTCCCCATAACCTTTGTGTTTGGTTTTGTTCATTCTCAATGGAGAGAATGACTTTATAAACTGCTGCCGGATGGAGTATATTGAGATCAGTTATATGTAGTTCTGTATCCTCATCTTCAAATAAACTAAGAATATATTGACGTTCTTCTTTTGAAAAAGAACCGTTCCAATCAGCTAAGAAATTAGTTATCTCTAATCTATCTCTCTCTTTGTAATCCTCCAAAAAAGTTATTTTGTTCTCTTGATTGTAATAAGTAGGATCTTTAATTATTTGTTCGTCGTACCAACTCGACCAAAACTCTATTTGTTTTTTAACTAATCTTTCAGTTTCAGAAGCTAAGTCCAAAAAGAAACCGCCTTCTTGAAGCTCTTGATAAGTTACAGGACTATCTTCATCTTCATACCCATCACTCGTTTCCATAACAAATGTTTTGGCTTTTGAAACAGCCTTCAGAACCGAAGAAGGCATCATGAAATAAGGGTAAGTATGCAGCGTTCCTAACAAATTAAACTTTTTCAATTCTTTTGAACCATGTGGAGGTGTGAGTTTATAAAGAAAAGGTCTTTGTTGTCTTGAGGCACAGGAAAGAGCCAAATCTTTTATTTGTGCGTTAAAGGATTTTGTCACTTGTTCTGCTTGTAAGTCTTCAGCTGCTAGTTCACTTGCTGAGCCCCAAGTCGTTGAGAAAAGATGTATGAAAGCGCTAAGTAAAAGTCGTTTTTTTAGAGAATTAGTCATATATTATCCTTTATCATTTATTGATGAGCAAGGATGTCAGTATCAAAATAATGACTTTTGGTAAATAAAAAAGCGCATAAAATGCAAAAACTATTTCTTTTTTGCCACATGAAGCATTTTTTTGATTTCCGCTAATTCTTCTTTAAGGTTTTTCACATGATTGTCCAGAGGATGAGTTCCTTTACGGCGCATATCTTCTTCTACAACTTCAGACATCGCGCCAACGATTGTTCCTACGACGAGATTGAAGATGAAATATCCAAGAACAGAGTTAAAAATCATGAGAAAAATCCAGGCATCTGGATAATTTTTCGTCATGCTGTCGGACGTCTCAAGCCAAGTAAATTCACCGACCATGCTGAAAAGTGTTCTCATAGAGATTCCGATATTTCCAAACAATTCAGGTGCATGTTCGCGATAAAGTTCGGTTGATATTAAGCTAAATGAATAGAAAAAAATAAAGGCTAAAAAAGAGACACTTATGATGCCGGGTGCAGATTTTGCAAGGCCTTGAATAATATGGCGTGTTCTTGGAAAAATATTAAGAATATTAAGGCTATTTAATCCTCTAAATACCACCAAAACTATCGGCGAAAAAGAGGTAGGATAAAGAGCTGTCATAATTATTAAAAGATCAAATATATTCCAATAATTCATAAAAAATTTTGTTTTGGTAACAATAATGCGAAAGACCATCTCAGCGACAAAGAGGTAAAGAATTCCTTTTCCAATAATTTCTAAGAGTTCACCATGTTTTTGTTTGATTTCTGGCATTGTGCTAAGGCCAGTGACAATGGCAATGATACATACACAAGCTAGAATTAAGTAGTGTATGGGTTTTGATTCAAAAAATTCATGAACGGCTTCTGCAAAATTTTTAAGCTCGTTTTCAGCCTTTTTTGTGGCTTTTAAAAGTTGATTTTTCTTTTCCATGTTTCGATCATCTTTCGTAAACTTGAATATAGTATTTCAAAAGAAAATTAAAGAATCGTTAAACGTTAATTTGCTCAAGAGCCTAAAATGTGTTATTTCAAGGCCATGTTAACGCTTAAAAATCTTACTTATCGTATTGCTGGGCGCACCCTTTTAGACGAGGCTTCGCTGCAGATGGATCGTGGTCAAAAGATTGGCCTTGTTGGACGTAATGGTATTGGTAAGTCAACCCTTTTTCGTTTAATTTTGGGTCAGATACATGCTGATGGAGGAGATCTTACCTTTGCCTCAAACTTTAAGGTTGCAACGGTTGCTCAAGAAGCGCCAGGAGGCGAGGTTTCAGCTTTAAATTTTGTCATTGAAGCGGATGCTGAGCGGACGGCTTTATTGCAAGAGGCTGAAACGTGTGAAGATCCCGATCGTATTGGAGAAATTCATGATCGCCTTATGACGATTGATGCTTATACTGCAGAAGCTCGAGCAGCAAGAATTCTATTGGGTCTTGGTTTTTCAGAAGAACAACAGCATCGATCCTTGTCAAGCTTTTCTGGCGGCTGGAGGATGCGTATTGCGCTTGCCGCTTGTCTTTTTCAGTATCCAGATCTTTTATTGCTTGACGAGCCTACAAACCATCTAGATTTGGAGGCTGCACTTTGGCTTGAAAGTTTCTTAAAGAGCTATAATGCAACCTTATTGATTATCAGCCATGATCGAGAATTCTTAAATAATGTTGTGACCAAGATTTTTCATTTACACCGTGGGAAAATTACCACGTACAATGGAAATTACGATTTTTACGAAAAAACGCGAAAAGAACAACTAGCTTTTGGACAAGCTTATAACGAGAAGATAGAAGCACAAAAGAAACATATGATGAAGTTTGTGGATCGTTTCCGGGCGAGTGCCACGAAAGCTCGACAAGCGCAAAGCCGACTTAAAGCTATTGAGAAACTTGAGCCTTTATCCTTAGCGGAAGATGATCCTACCTTAAAGCTAGATTTCCCAGAAACTGAAACTTTACCACCACCTTTTGTAACTTATGATAAGGTTGCT
This sequence comes from Caedibacter sp. 37-49, assembly GCA_001898725.1. Lineage (GTDB taxonomy): Bacteria > Pseudomonadota > Alphaproteobacteria > Caedimonadales > Caedimonadaceae > Paracaedimonas. Next base: position 13,053 of record MKUV01000010.1, on the reverse strand, counting down.
CTTGGGTATGGAGACAAAACAGTTCTACAGCACTTGCGTGGCACAATTGGTCCTGAAGATCGTATTGCTTTGCTCGGGGCAAATGGTAATGGAAAATCCACTTTTGCGAAGTTCTTAGCGGGTCGCCTAGAGCCCAAAGCTGGACATTTTCATCGCTCTCCTAAATTACGTGTAGGTTATTTCCATCAACATCAAGTTGAAGATTTAAAGAAGGGTGATACAGCTTATCAACACGTGGCTGATCTGATGCCAAAAGCTTCTGAAACAGTCGTAAGATCTTTTCTCGGGCGTTTTGGATTTGATAAAATTAAGAGTGATATTCCCGTTGAAAAGCTTTCAGGGGGTGAGAAAGCACGTCTTGTAATGGCTTTAATTTCATCACAAAAACCTCACTTGCTTATCTTTGACGAACCTACTAACCATCTTGATGTAGAGATGCGCGAATCTCTCATGATGGCCATTAACAACTTTGCTGGTGCTGTCATTCTTATTACCCATGATTGGCATTTATTGAAGCATACGGCTGATCGTCTTTGGCTGGTTGCAGAAGGCACGATTCGACTTTACGAAGGTGATCTTGAAGATTATCGTAAAGTGGTGTTAGGAGGAGCTAAAAAGGAAGCTAAAGGGAAAGAAAAAAAGAAGTAAGATTCTTTTTAAGTACTGCCAGCAATGATGCTATCATTTGAAGATTTTAAGGAAGAAGTGTTGGCTTCTTCAAGACCACAAGCTCCTGAAGATCGTCTTAAAATAGAGTCTTTCTTTTCTGTTTGTTCTGCAGTTTTTGCGGAAGCGGTTTTTTTCTCGCATGATAGTGTCCACTTTTCTTTGTAGGAAGCAGGAAGGTGCGCTTCACTAATCTTATCCGCTTCTAAAATTTGTCCTTTAAGGACTGGAATAGCAAAAATTACAATTTGTTTAAGCTTTAAAAATAGTGGCGTTTTCCTTATATATTCTTCAAAATCCTCTCTATTTTCTTTACTGTCATCAATAAAGAGAAGTTGATCACAGCAGAAATCTTCTCCCAAGATGATGGAAGGAGCAAGAGCTTTCTGACGAAAATAAATAGTATCTTTATTAATATCTTTAACAGAAATTACATTCCCTTTTTTAACGTAAATATATGTATTATTTCCAAATTTTTTCATTCCTTCTTCGAGAGGTTTATGAAGGTCAAAAGTTGGGCCTAAATGATGTCGTTCGACGCGTGCAAAAGTTTCTTGTGGTTTATCCCAAGCACTCGAGAGAATCATGCGAATATTGCGCTCTTCATGGAGGTAAGCTAAATAAGCTGGCATGTCGCCGCGCGGGCATGGAGTTGCATCACTTTCTGGAGAAGGATAAGAAACTCTTGTATAAACGCCATCTCCATCCGTCAGGAGAAGAGAGTTCGGATATACTTTTAAATATTCCTCAAATTTTTGAGCAAACTCGTTGATGCCTTTTACGGCAATTTTGATAATTTTTGTGCCTTCTTTTTCAACAAGACCATCACAGGCAAAAGTAGCTTCCTTATACCCTATCGTTAGAATTAATATAAAGATAAGTTTTTTAAAAGTATTAAAGAAATGCATGAAGGCTCCTTTTTTAGAAGAAGTTAAGCGTCGAAGCTCTTTTTTTAGCAAATGTTAACAGATAGTCTAACTTAAAAAAAGATACTTTCTTTTCTTATATCTGGTAATCTTTTTTGCAAATAAAATATGGAGTTTAAAAATGTTTATCCTTAGAAAATCAGATGATCGCGGTTTTAGAGATCATGGATGGTTGCAAACCTATCATACCTTTTCATTTTCAGATTATGATCATCCGCAGTGGCGCCAATTCGGCTCTTTGCGCGTCTTGAATGAAGATTTTGTGCTCTCAAATAAAGGCTTTGGAACCCATCCACACCATGATATGGAAATTCTTACTTATGTTATTAGTGGCACCTTAGAGCATCAAGACAGTATGGGAAATGGCACACAGATTAAGCCGCGGGAGATGCAATATATGAGTGCAGGAACGGGCGTTCTTCATAGTGAATTTAATCCTTCATCAGATTCTTCCGTTCATTTATTACAGATTTGGATTCTCCCGAATACGAAGGGACTTGAGCCCCGGTATGATCAGATTGCTTTGCAAGAAGAGAAAGGTTTTCATCTCGTTGCAGCGCCAGACCAGAAGGCTGAGGAAAATATTATTGGCTTAAGAGCAGATGTGTGGGTTTATGAGGGACGCTTTTCTGAACAAGAAAAATTTACTTTTCAACCTCAAGGATCAAAACAATGGATACACTTAGTGGAAGGGCAGATTACGATTAATGATCATCTACTCGACCAAGGAGATAGCGTAGGTATTCAGGAAGAGCCTTCTTTTGAAATTACCTTCTTGGAAGAGTCCACCTTCCTTTTGTTTGATATGGTAGTACCTTTATAGTTTATAAATAGGTAACTTTAGTTTCTGAGCTAAGGTTTCAATCTGTGTTAATTCCTCTGGGCTAACAATAGTGCTTTGTTCGTAATGTTGACTAGCTTCCATTTCTAAAGCAGGAAGCTGTTCCTTAGAAGCGAATTGGGGAGGGGAAAATTTAAACCGTGTCCAATCAGGTTTTATAACAGCATAAAACCCAGCAAGCCTAATGGTATGAATATTACCATCAATTGAAATCGATGGGACAAATCCGACCTCATTATTCATATCAGCACTAGACATTTCAATCACTTCTTCTGGTGTTTGTTTTACAGATTTAAGGAGAACTTCTTTAAAGTTTTTACCTTGTGATTGAGCTGTTTTAATGTTTTCATCTGAAGGAGGAAGTTGAGAATCCATGCATGAAACGAAATATATATTTTCAAAAGGCACCTCGAGTATAAAGCCATACTTAAAGCAAATTCTACCTTTGTTTGGCTGTGTTATACTTCGAACAATGGCATAACTATTTGGCTGATTAAAAAGAAGAGAAAACGTCATTTGTTCCAAAGTTGGGGTCGCAGTTTTGACATAGTTAGGAAAGGCTAGAAGATTTTTAGTAAAGGTGTTGGTTATATATTGTAAATCTAAAAATTTTTGCCCTCTTAAAATAAGCATTTTTTTACTTTTTAAATTTTCTGGAGACCACAAGGATTGAATACGTTGTTGCTCTGAAACAGTCTCAAAGAAACTTTCTTTTATTTCTGCTAGTGAGGAGCCTAAATTAAGTTGCCACTCTTGAGGAAGATCTTTGAAGGTTACAGAAGAGTGAAAGCTTAATATGTCGATTCCGGAAGACTCATGAGTTTCTGGTTGTTGTAATGGTACTGAAGGAGAAATTTCTTTTGCTGTATCTGGGGCTTTGCAGGATGCTGCTGCGTCGACCGTTTGGTTTAAAGACTGATATAAAGTCTTAAGTGTTTTCCTGATATTTTCTTTGGTGCCATCTGCTCCACTTGTTACTTCATCTGGAAGGTAAGCAAGCGAGCATTCAAGAGATTTTATATGATTTAATATGCTCGATTGTGATGGTCCAGTTACTGTAGTCTTTTTATCTTCATCCTGTAAAAAACAGGCATTAATTGAAGAAGATGAAATAAGGAATAAAAAAGTTAAGAACGAATTGTTTTTATGTAAGTTAAACATACCGTAAGTCTCTCTTTGAATTTATAGTATCGCACAAAAAGAATATAAATATTTTTTCCTTTTTAGCAACTATTTTTTTATTTAATCTTCGTATAACATCAGCTGTCATGCCAACATAATAATGTTTTGGAGATTTTTTACTTTAAATAGAGTAGACGAAGTACATGAGAGTTCGACTTCGCTTTTACTATGTTCAAGCTATGTCGTGACATTACACAATAGCGCTTTCTGCATGATGGCGGAGAGAGAGGGATTCGAACCCTCGATACGGTTTCCCGTATACACGATTTCCAATCGTGCGCCTTCGACCGCTCGGCCACCTCTCCGGACAGTTATTCACTTACGCGAGCTCACTGCGCCTGTCAATCAGAATTGGAATGGTTTTGAAATATATCCAAAATAACTCTTCTTTAAAAATCTTTGATGAATGTTGGTCTAAATAAAAAAGAATTTTTCATGGTCTTTGAATATCTAATCGCGTAAAATGAATTTCTTGAGGGAGAAAATTTTTATGAATTTATGCTAGATTATCTCGATGCGTATGGATGTTGCTGATCTTCACCGTTTTTATGAAAGTCCACTTGGAAAACATGTTCAAAAGTACCTTACCAAGCGTATCGCGGAACTATGGCCTGATGCCGTAGGCGATTGCGTCGTAGGTTATGGGTATACGATACCTTACTTAAATCAATTTTTACTGCGCGCAGAGCGTGTCATTTCTCTTATGCCTGCCTCACAAGGCGCCGTTTTTTGGCCAGGAAATGAGAAAAATAAAGTCGCACTAACAGAAGATAATATTATTCCTCTTCTTGATCAGTCGGTTAACCGCTTACTTTTTGTTCATGGTTTAGAAGGTTCAGAAGACACCCGGTTACTCTTGCGAGAAGCCTGGCGTGTTCTCGTAGATGGGGGTCGACTCCTAATCGTTGTTCCGAACCGTCGTGGGTTGTGGGCGCGATTCCCCAGGTTTCCCTTTGGGATTGGCCAGCCTTACTCAGGCTATCAGCTTTATACGCTCATTGAAGAAAGTCTGTTCACGCCTTTTAAACCAAGTTACGGCCTTTATCTTCCCCCGGTTGAGTCGTCACTCAACTTGAGATTTGCAGAAACATGGGAAAGGTTAGCGCCTCTATGGTGTAAAAAAATGGGGGGCGTCGTGATTACTGAAGCCAAGAAACTTGTCCTATCGCGTATTTTAGAGCGACCCCGCGGCTGGCGTTCACGTATCTTTGTGCCGGCACCAATGCCTTTAGGATCAGGGAAATAAGGAACGCATTACTATTTTAGGCGCTTCCTTTAAATTGTTTGCGACAATTTATTCTTATCAATTTAATTAAATACCCTTGTATCACATCTTAGAATAGCCAAACATTGATCTCTCAAAATATTTCAGCTGAGAAAAAATTGACATTTTGACTTGTAAATTTAAAGAGGCCGCTTTATATAGGCGAGGATAAAAAAGAGTTAAAATAAAAAAATAAGAATAATAATATGAACCAGTACTTTGTCTACTTTATCCACATCGTCTTCATTCTAAGTCTTTGTTTTCCTGCTTATCCTTCAGATTCAGATTCAGATATGGATATTTCTTATGAAGAAATTCAGCTTTTTGGGGCGCCTTTATCCTCTCATGCGCCAATGGATATTGTGAATGAAGAGCTAAGTAATTCTGAGAATTTCTCTTCGCCATATGATGATGATATAATAAGCCCTTCAACAGAAATATACCAACTGTACCTTCAAAAACGGCAAGATTTGGAAGAGCAAGACTTTCCAAATTCTCCTGAAATCATAGATCTGCTTGAAGATATTACCCGCAGTAAAGAAGCATCACCTTCAGTAAAAACGCGGGCTTATTATCATCTAGGTTTAATAGATTTCAGCAAAATACGAGAATGGAATGATTCTTTTTGTGTTTCAGCTTATGATGCTTTTGATTCAGCCGTTTTAGAGAAAGGTGATCTTCAAACAACCATAAAGTGCTTATATTATCTTGGAAAAATGGATTTAAATGGATGGGGAAATGAAAATGGTCCTGATCCTGATAAAGCACGTGAACGCTTTTATATAATAAATGCAATGAGTATGGAAAACAGAAGTCTTCCCTATCCTTATCCTATGGATGCCAATTTATGGTGTCTCAGTTGGTATGAGATTATAATGTTATTTTGGAAAAACGAAAAATATGAACAAGCACAAGATACGCTTGGGAGCTTGGAGTGGACGATACAAAAATATGCAACTGATATTCTTCCTGATGTTCGTGCTCTTTCCCTTTATGCCCGTGGGTTAATGGAACTTAGATCTGAAGAATATGGGAATGCTAGGTTCACTTTTAGTCTTATAAGCAGGTTAGAGGGGATAAGTTCCGATGTCTATGCTTACGCTTTATGTCAGTTAGCTGAAATGGATTTAGAAGGGTATGGGCTTTGTCGAGGGGCTAACCTTGAAGAGGCTTATAAAAAGCTTCAGACTGTCGCTAAAATGCCATCGGTTTGTGTAAGTATGCGGGCCCACGCTTTATTTAGTCTTGCAAAGATAGAGGCGAATGGTTACGGGTTTAGTAGGCCTAAATTTGGAAAAGTAAGGGCTTATTTGGATGAAATTCAAGCTTTAAATAGAGTTGAAAAAGTTGATGAAACAATCCTTGGACTGGATTTATGTCTGACAGCATGGATGGATTATGAGGGAAAAGGTCTTAATGAGGGTATTCCAGATCATACCAGTGCTTACAACCTATTAGCTGAGGTCACGCATCTTGAGACAGCAAGTTTAGACGTTAAAAACTATGCTTCGAATTTAATAGAAATTTTAAATGAGGTCCAACCTGATTTAAGCGGTATGCAAGATTTCTTGTTCAAAGTAAATCCTCTTGGAAATGTGGGCTTAGTCGTTGAAGTCGCTGGCTCAGATTTATTTAACGCTCAAGAATTATGGGGCACTAAGGTTGTCCCTTGAAATAGAATTAGCTCGTTTTAAAAATATTTTGATTCATTAAAATTTGAGAAGTTCTTACAATTCTAACGACAGAATAAGCTAGATTTTTTGATAGTCGTGACGATTTTTGTTGATATTAGTAACAATGTATGGTAGTCTGGTTATAGATGGTCAGAGATAAAATTATTATCTTATGAAGATCTTACAAACCTTCATAAACCTTTCACTAAATTTCTGCAGTCATCTAAAGAAAAAAAGAATAAAATAGGGATAACAACCTAAATTATTATGGAGATAAGCCGTTTAACGCTCTTTTTGAGCGAATACCCTCTTTTTGCTTGGTGAAAAGGCAGAAAAAGGGGCAACCACTTCGATTGTCGTCCTCGCGAAAGCGGAGATCCAGGAATGGTTGAAGGCTATTGAGTAGCGATAGGTTAGGTCAATATGTCGCTCGAGATCCTAGGCACAAGACCTAGAATGACGGTAGTCGTATTTATGACGACTAAAGAAACGATAAGGCTCGCTGACGAGAGCTGAAAAGACGTTGAGGGGAATAATGGCATAAGCAACCATTTCAGCGTCAATCCTCGGGTTTGTCCCGGGGATCTCAGGCAACCTGTTAATGTAACTTGGTGCCAGGAGATACCTTTTGAGTTCTTGATTCCATCAACTCTTATGGCCAAGGAGTCGTGGAAAAGAAGAATAAAAGGTAAAGGCGGTGGCAAAAGAAAATTGCTGAGATATGAAAGGTTCAACTTTTTTGCTTTGTCATCGCCTGTCTCTTTCTTCGACATCAGGGGCTTTGTAATAAGACAGTTAGGTGCTTAAAGATCCGAATCGTATATGGCGAGGCACGGAATAGAGAAAAGAAGCAATGGTATAAAGGCTGCTTAATTCTATCTAATTCGTTGATAGATCCTCGCCTCAGTGATGATGGCAAACAAACTGAAACGGGGAACATGTGACGAAGCGTATTAAGAAGTAAAACGGTGCAATTTGTGAACCCAATAGAAGGAATGAAGATCATGATCAAACAAAAATGGAAAAAATATAGGGCTCAAAAAAATTTTAAACCAAAGGCTTTTTGTTAATTTTTGCTTAAGGTTTGTCCACTATTCTGAGAATGTACATTTTATAAACAGAGGAGAAAAAAATGTTAAAATACGCATTAATTGCTGGATTAATTATGGTTCAAGCACCTTTTGCTCAAAAGGCTGAAGCTTTTGATTTAGAAAAAGAAGCTGTTAAGTTCATCTCAAAAGTATCTGGAAAACAGAATTTTTGTAGAAAAGGAAGTTTTTTTTCAGGAATAGTTAGCGTTCGTTCTTTTAAAGGAGCGCTTTGTAACCGTAAAAGTATTGCCCTTGTCGCATTAAAAAGATGTCCAGGCATCGATGGTTTTGAAGGCTCAGACTGTTTTAAAAATGCTCAAAAATTTACGCAAGGTAAGACAGTTAACCAAGCGATCGTAGAATCAGCAAAGGAAGATCCTGAAATTGCAGAACTTTTAAAGGATACAGCTAGAGATTAACACGAAATCATTTAAGTGTACTGGTTATTAAAGGGGCACGCTTGCGTGCTTCTTTTTTTATACAGCGATAAAATTATTTTCTATGTCTTTTAAAAACAAAAGATCAAGCATTTTGGAATTTACCTTTTACAGATACAGTTTTAATTATTACAATCAAAAATTGGTTCTGAAATTTCTTTAATTTAGGTCTGTGTTCAACAAAAATATGATTGAAACATTGTTAAACATGTAACCTTAAAATTGGCCAAAAATCCTAGAACTTTAATATTATAAGTATAAATAAAAAATAGATTATTTATTTATGTTACGAGAAGGCTTGTAATGTGTCAATTTGGACTTATATGTAAAATTGTAAGGAATGTTATCATTAACTATTAAAGGAGTTTAAAAATCTTGAAAAACCTTTCTCGTCTTTTACTATTAGGCGCTATGAGCTGTGGTCTTAATGACGTTGTTCTTGCTACAGAGGTTACAGATGAAGGCGTAAACCATCAAAAGTTTAACAATAGCTTGTTATCCTCTGAAGAGAATGTTGCTCTACCAACTGAAATTATCATCCATATTGCTTCTTTTGGGCGTATTCGTGAAGGGTATAGCATGGAGGTTGTCAGTAAAACTTGGAATAAAGCTTTTCAACAAGATGCGATCTGGCAACATTATGCTAAGAGAATCCCAGGGTACATAAGAGCTCAAGAAGAATCCCAGACAGAGAATCCTCAAAGTCATGCTAATTCTAGGCGTATTTTACAAAAGTTACTAATGCCAAAAGTATATAAGCTACCTAGTGAAGAAGATGAAATATCGCATATTAATGCTATCAGTGAAGATGGTCGTACTATGACAGGCAATGCTTTTGGCCGAAAATTATTTGTATTCAAGGAGAAAGAAGGGATTGATTACGATTTTACATTAAATCCTGGAGAAGGCAGTGCTGCTCTTGGCATGAGTACGGATGGCAAAGCTATTGTTGGATTTGTGAAGAATAGTATTAATCGTAATAAAGAAGCTTTTATAAAAATAGGAAATGCCCCTAAAACCATACTTGCTCCTTTGAATGGAGGGAGACTCAGCTATGCTGTGGGCGTAAGCGATGATTATAAAACCGTTGCTGGAATAGCGTTGGAAGGATTTAACCAACGCCCAAAGGCAGTTGTTTGGAAAGTTGATTCGGGTGCTCAACTAACGCTTGATAATTTCATCGGCGCTGACAAACGTTCGCAAGTGATAGGGATAAGTAAAAACGGTCAATTTGTTGCTGGTACGATGTTAAATCCTAAAACTAAGAAACAAGATGGATTTGTTTGGGATCTTGAAAATAATCTAATGAGCTATCTTAATACTCATAAGGGGTCCATTTCAGCAATAAGTGCAAGCGGAGAGAAGGTAGCAGGAGTAGCCCGAAACCTAGAAACTAAGAGGGATGAATCTTTTATTTATGATATCCCTAATCATCAGGTTCAATTTCTGGGCACTTTAAATGATGGTCATCACAGTGAAGTAACTGGTTTGAGTGCAGATGGTAAGGTTGCTGTTGGTTATTCCTTTGATGGATCTAAAAAACAAGAAGAGGATACAATAGAGCATATTACTGAAGATCCAACGCCTGACACACATGCCTCATTTATCTACTATGGGAACGGCATTGGAATGCAACCTGTTGAAAAATTGTTAAACGGACAATTGCTCGAAGAAAAATATCCTTTTGCTCATCTGAAAGTAAGCGGCAATGGCACAATCATTACGCATGGCGAGTTTTTAGGCTGGTATGCCTATATTCCACGCTATGATATTTTAGAGGAACAAGGTTTTAGATTGCTTGAACATAATGCTCATCCAAATAATCAAGTTGGATAAGTATTTGATAGATCTCTATTGTTTAATTAGGAGGGCATTAGCCCTCCTAATTTTTTTGAAAGATATTTCTTCCTTACTTATCTTATTCGAATTAATAAAAGCTTTTAGTTGTTTTAAAGAAGGAATAAGCTTTTTTTACTTAATCGTCTCATTTGGGTAAATGCCCCATAGTGCTGAGCGGACGACCCAACCTTTATAACCTTGGGTTTCGATCTTGCACCAATCGCCTTTTGTTTCAAGAATTTTACACATGACGCCCGCCTCAGCTGCGGCAATGGCTTTACTATGCAGATCTGCGCTGCGGTGAAGATGCTGAAAGGGATGCACAAAAATGGCGAAGCGTGCGCCTGAGAGCATGCTTTTATGAACCCAACCTTCGACCCCCTCATAATCACGAATTTTGCGCCATACCTCAAATTCATCAATGATTTCAATAGGTAGGTCTTTACGCTTATAAATCCATTCAATAGGATACTCACTGCCAGGGCCGACCCTCAAGTTAATTTCACTTGAGCGAAGCGAGGCAAAACGAGGAAGCGGCAGAGGGGCAGCTGCCCATGCAAATGAACTTATGATAAATGTAAAAAGGTAGGTAAGGAGGCTAATTCTCTTCAAATTCATAAGTTTTTTATCTGCCATGTGTTCCTGTTGAACCAAATCCTTGGACACCACGTTGTGTAGCGCTTTCTAAACTTTCGCAAACATCCCATGTAATTGTTGTATAGCGTGCAATCACCATTTGAGCAATACGCATACCGCGCGTTATTCGAAACGAGGTATTGCTTAAATTAATAAGCAGAACCTTAATCTCGCCGCGATAATCTGCATCAATCGTGCCTGGCGCGTTTAAAACAGTGATGCCGTCTTTAAAGGCGAGCCCGGACCGAGGGCGGATTTGTGCTTCAAATCCTTGAGAAAGCGCCATCATAAAGCCGCATGGAATTAAAACGCGTTCCAGTGGAGCTAATACAATTTCTTGATCAATTGCTGCAGAGAGATCAAGGCCTGCTGCATCTTCCGTGGCATGCGCAGGGAGTTGTAGTCCCTCGGCATGGGGGAGTATTTGTAGCGGGACAGATATGTTCATCATAAAATCCTTTGGGTTATTTTTAGCCTTTTCCTTCTTTATCGTCTGTCATTATGAATGAAAAGGAAAATAGTAAAGTTGTTTAATCAAGAAATAAATTTGTCAATAAGTCTTGTAATTAGGAAGCTTTATCTTATAGAAATTCTATAATGAGTTTAAGGAAAGGCAGAATATTATAAAGACTAAAGTGCAATTGTTTATGGGGGTGGCATTAAGTACACTTTTTTCACTTCATTCTTTTGCCAGCGATCCTGGTCAAGTAAGGCCTTATAACACTTCTCATAATCGTTCTGTGATAGACCGTTCTCAAGTAAGTGAAGATTATATTGCTTGGATTTTTTCTGATAAGACGTCCTCAGATGAGGTTCGACAAGAAAGATATAAGATTATTGCAGGTTTAGAAAAAACAGATAAAATTAACGGGGGAAACAATCCAAAATACTTGTGTGTAACAGTAGCTTGTCTTTATAAGGATGTTGTGATGGATCTTATAGAAGATCCTTATAAATATTATGATGAAGATATTTCCACATACTATTGTGAAATACGTAAACAATTTATAACTTTAAATCATTATTATTATAGTTCGTTTTTACCTTACCATATAAAAAAACTGTCAGTGATTATTGTGAACATCTTAAGCCAATAGAATCCATTACTGAAATTCCAAAAAGGAATATAATGGTAGAAGTTTTTCAAGCTTTTTCCTTATATAACTCAACTCTTTTGAGTCTTTCGGATCAAGGGACTGAAGTTGGTCAATCAGGCTACAACGATGCATATCTAAAGTTTCAAAAAATATATAATAACAATAATAATATACCTTTACATCACGGGTAAAAGCTATGAATCAAGCAGCAATAATAGATTTTAAACGTAAACATTTTTTGGCTGCAGATAAAGGATTTAGACATATACAAGAGAGTTCTGCTTCAAGCGATAGTATAAGATATCAAGCTAATCTTTATTTGGGGTTGATCGCTTATGCGCAAGAACGTTATGAGGACGCTTATAAGAAACTCCAACATGTTCAGAATTATAAGCAATATTTTCCAAGCCAAGATCTGTGGGAAGATCAAGAACAATATGCTCAAGATGAGCTAGCACTTCTATCGTCTAGAGCTTTAGTTTCACAGCTTGAACTTAAAGCTCGCATTCATTTTCAAGCAGTTATTCAGTTGGCACTTGAAAACTCTCTTTTCTTTGCGAAAGCTCATTATAAACTAGGGCATCTGGATTACAAAAAGGGCAAAGATGAGGGAGACTCTGAAGCTCTAAAAAAGGCGCGTCAGCATTTTGTTGCGGCTCGCCCAGGTTTTACACACCTTAATCAGTTAAGAGTTGATTATACATTGGCTTTAATGGATTTTCATGGATGTGGAATTGAAGAGCCCAACCTTCAAGGTGCTTACGAAGGATTTAAAAAGGTTGCTGAACAAAGTGATCTTGATTCAGAGCTTGCAAGTAAGGCAGAGCAATATTTGCAGCAGATGAATTCTCTTAAGGCAAATTAAAATTCGTAAGGGCAAGAGCTTTAACTTGCCCTTATTTATAAAAATGTTCGGAAATTATCTATAAAGGAAAGCTAAGTGAGGTGGCTTTATCTTTATTTGAAGTTACTAAAAGTTTGCAAAAAACAATAAATTTTGTTATAAATTATCAATATGAGAGCTTGAAAAAACTTAGAATTTTTCTGTTTTTCCAAAAGACTTAAAAAAAGTTTAAAAAAATTCGGGAAACTTGTTGACATATGTGATGGGGCCGATTATAACCACCAACACACAGTCGATGAGCGAACAAGATTCGCACCCGACTCAGGATCTTTGACAAGTCAGTTTTTTGAAAAGGATATGAGGGTGGTTGGTTAATTTTAATCAACTGGTCTCATATGAAATTAATTTATTTGAGTATTATGTGACCTTTTGAGTAATTCAGATTGATTGCAAATGTCCAACTTGTTGAACATTTGTTTTCTAAATATCTGATGAAGATCAAACATGAGAGTTTGATCCTGGCTCAGAACGAACGCTGGCGGCACGCCTAACACATG
>MKUV01000009.1:23740-28668 GCA_001898725.1 Caedibacter sp. 37-49 | reverse complement strand
GTCGCTTATCTGGCTTTTGTTTATATTGCTGGGATATATTTATGGCTAAAATAAATGTCGACAGAACCTTGTCATTATGACTGCTCTTACTGTTTTTATTGACTTTTTTATTGTTCCTTTCTTGTTGATATCCGTTTAAACTTTTTCTCAACTCTTGCCTCCCACCCATGATGAAAACCTCCTGGCATCTACTAGCATCTTCAGGTTGTTTGAGATCCTCGGCACAAAGCCAAGGATGACGGGCAAAAGGTTGTTCATAAATATACTTTTCAATTATCGCTCGAACATTTCTCTTAAGCAGGCCTAGATCCCTGCTTTTGCAAAGGGGACGAAGAAGAGATCCGAAATACGAAGGAAAGCACAGGAGATCACGCGCTATTTTCTTCGTCGTTCTCTGTTGTCTCTTTGCGTAATCAAAGAGCAGATCCCACCCGCGATGAAAGGTCTGTTCTTCAAAAGAAAAGCTTTCATTCCTATACGAAGATTGTTTCCAACTTAATGCTTGCCTTAGAAGCTCTTGAAGACTCTTTTTCAGCTTGCTAAAGCACAAATGTGCCCTTTGTTGATTGTTAACGTTGTTTTTTTGTTTATATTTATCCATTTTTATACTCCCTATTTGTATTTTCTTTTTCTGTTTATTGTTCTCCTTATTCCTTCCTATGGGATTTACCCACAGAAAGGAATAGGGAAGCCTTTTCTTCTTGGTTGAGGAAGAAGAATAAAGACAAGACATACAGCTTCTTTCATTCCGACATAGGTCTGTCTTTATTTCTTCGTAGACAACCTTAGACCTTTCTTTCCTTGGTCTCGAGATCCAAAGAATAAAAGTTCTAAAAGAATCTTGTGGTACCTTTTAGCACCCTCAGGTTGCCTGAGATCCTCGATACAGGACCGAGGATAACGAATGGAGGATTCATTTTATTCCTTTTGTCACCAATCTCCATTCGTTGCCTTTCAACTCTTCCTAGATCCCCACTTTCGTGAGGATGACACCGGGGTAATTGCCTCCTTTTTCTGCCTTTACACCAGGCAAAGAGAGGGTATTCACTCAAAAAGAGTGTTAAAAGGCTTATCTTCTTTAATAATTTAGGTTTTTATCCCTGCCTTATTATTATTTTTGTTAAGATAGTAGGAAAGATTTTTTGAAAGAATTATGAAGCTTTTTTTAAGGCTTCATAAGGAAGGAAAATCCCTCTTGACCATCTACAACCAGACTACCATGAGCTGTTGCAAAAATCAAGAAAAATCATCCCAAAAATACTTTATTTTAATAAATAAAATCAATTGTTTATAAAATAATTTTGGAGAGAAAAATAACCCCTTGAATTAAGGAAAAAGATTTTTTTAGGCATGCCCTGATTCTAAGGATAAAAGCTCTGGGTCAATGCCAATCTTTTTAAGAACTTGCTTCCACAAAAGTTCTAAGTCTTTCGTAAAAATAAGGTCAAGGTCGGCATCGACCGTGAGCCAGCTATTTTGTTGAAGTTCGGCTTCAAGTTGGCCTGCACTCCAGCCGGTGTAACCTAAAGCCAAAATTTTCTTTTGGGGGCCGTGGCCGCTGGCAATTTCATTTAAGATATCAACAGTTGCCGTGAGGGCGATGTCATCACTAATTTTAACAGAGGCTTTATGAAGATAATCTGTTGAATGGAGAATGAATCCTCGTCCCATCTCTACAGGGCCACCGAAATGAATTGGAATTTCTTCTTTGAGGAGAGGCGTTTTAATGTTTAACTGTTCTAAAAGTTCTTGGAGGGTTAAAGAATCTATGAGACGATTTAAAACCAATCCCATAGCGCCTTGCTTATCATGTCCACAAATGAGAATAACTGCGTGGGTGAACCGTGGATCCATCAATTGGGGCATGGCGACAAGAAGTTTTCCTGTTAAAACGTCAGTTGATGAGGTAAAAATAGAATCTTTCGTCATGACTTATGCCAAAAGAAGGTAAGGTGAAAATTGTATAATTATCTTCAAAGTATGCCTAAAAAATTGAGAATTTTAAACTATTTAAGATTTATCTTAGCATTTATCTGCAGTGGCGTACAGATAGCATCTGCAGCTCCTGAAAAAGGTGTGCAAGCAAAATTATTAAGTTCTGTTCAAGGGACAAAGGGACATCAAGAAATTTTGTTAGGGCTTCAACTGACAATTCCACAGGGGGCAAAAATAAATGCGCCATCTCCTGAAAACCCTGCGGTTGCGCCTGTTTTTGAGTGGCAAGGCTCAAAGAATTTTAAAAATGCTCAAGTGTCTTGGCCTCAAAGTAAACGTTATCAGATAGAAGGGCTCGATTTCTATGCTTATGAAAAAGCTGTTCTTATTCCTATCGTTTATGTTCCTGAGAAAGTGAATCAATCGATTACTGCGCAAGCAAAATTTAAATACGTTTTATGTCAAGAGCAATGCGTTCCTCAAGAATTAAGTTTAACAATTTCTTTGCCCAGTGATCGCGGTGAAGAAACAGTCCATTCTCCGCTTCTTACCCAAGCAAAACAAAATAGCAGTGTAAATCCCTTACCAATTGAGGCCTCTGTAAGTTTTGGGCTCATGGTGTTATTTGCATTGCTCGGGGGCTTTATCTTGAACTTTATGCCCTGTGTTTTACCCGTTTTATCGTTAAAATTTATGAGTATTACGCGGCAAGAAGCACGTCTTCATAAAGCTTTTCATTATCGTTCAGGACTTTGGGCCACGTTTGCAGGTATTTTATCATCATTTATTCTTTTTGGCGGTGCTGCCATGATGTTAGATTCAGTGGGCGAGCGTATAGGTTGGGGCTTACATTTTCAACAGCCTGTGTTTCTTGTCTTTATGATTGCGATTTTAACTTTATTTACGTGTAATTTGTTTGGCTTATACGAAATTGCACTGCCAGGTGTTGTTCAAACAAGATTAAGTGCTATTTTTGGCCATCACTTTCCGCATCTCGTTGAAGATTATTTAACGGGTGTTTTTGCAACATTATTAGCAACTCCGTGTACAGCACCCTTTTTGGGAACCGCCTTAGGATATGCTCTCTCACGTTCTGGAGGGGAGATTATTCTCCTCTTTAGTGTCATGGGGATGGGATTTGGTCTACCGTACTTTATAGGAGCTCTTGTGCCAACGCGCTGGCTTAAGCTTCCAAAACCGGGTCCTTGGACGATGACCTTATCGCGCTTTTTAGGAGGGCTTTTAGCGATTACAACAATTTGGTTATTATGGGTTCTAATGGGGACGCACAGTTTATTAGCAACACTTGTTGTTGCGGCGGCTATTATTTCGATGATCATTCTTTTCTATGTTGCCCAAAAACGTCCTGAAATTCGACGTTGGGTTTGGGGGCCATTTTTCCTTATTCTGTTCACGACTTTTCTTCCAACAACAGGCGACAAAGCCCCTGCGTCAACATCTGAAGTTTCAAAAGGTCTTTGGCAACCTTTAGACATTAAAAAAATCCCAGAACTTGTTAAAGCTGGGAAAGTTGTCTTTATTGATGTGACAGCGGATTGGTGTTTAACATGTAAGATTAATAAAACACTTGTTTTAAATGAGAAAAAAGTTTTGAAAACCTTAAGTTCATCGAATGTTGTGGCTATGCGCGGGGATTGGACACGCTATGATGCCGATATTAAAGATTTTCTTGATCAATACAGCCGTGCTGGTGTTCCTTTCAATATTGTTTTTGGCCCAAAAAAAACGCAAGGCCTCGTTTTAAGTGAAATTTTAAAGAAAAAAGATGTTTTGACAGCCCTGAAGCGTGCACAAAGCGATTGACATTTAAAAGACGCCAAGGGTATAACACGCAAAAGAGTTTATATAAGGACTATTACGATGAAAAAAGATATCCATCCTGATTACCACAAGGTTAAGATTGTTTTTACAGATGGGTCAAGCTTTGAAACCCGTTCAACATGGGGAAAAGAAGGTGATTCTCTTCGTCTGGATATTGATCCGACAACACATCCTGCATGGACAGGCGTTCATCGTCTTATGGATACAGGTGGGCAGCTTTCCAAGTTTAAAAATCGTTTTCAAGGATTTGGTGTTAAGAAGTAAATTAAATTTTACATCCATAATTAAAAAAGCCTCCGAAATGGAGGCTTTTTTATAAGTACTTGTATAGATTTAAGCTTTATTGAGATAAATCTTTGTTAATTGATCTAGCATTTCAAGGGCTTCTTCACGAGGTCTTTGGAAAGCATTGCGGCCAATGATTGAGCCATTACCACCACCTTGGTGAATCGCGCGCGTATCATCATAAACGCCCTTAAGATCTTTTGTTTCTCCGCCCGAAAAGACGACAAGACGACGCCCGTTAAAGCAGCATTGCATAATGTGACGAACACGGTCTGTCATTGTCGAAACATTTATTTTGTATTTTTCATATTCTTTACGTGCAGCATCAATTTCAAGATGGGCAGAAGGAAGTTTTACTTTAATAATGTGGGCACCTAAAAGGGCTGCCATGTGAGCGCCATAAGAGACAACGTCAACGGCTGTCTCACCCTCTTTTGAAACATTTCCGCGGGCATAAGACCAAATAACAACAATAAGACCGTAAGCTTTTGCTTCTTCTGCAAGCGCTTGAATTTCTTCAAACATATCTAAGCTTGCATCCGCACCTGGATAAATCGTAAAGCCAACTCCAATACACCCTAATCTTAAGGCATCATGAATAGAAGCTGTGACAGCTTGATCTGAGAGACGCGCTTCTTTTGTCGAGGGGAGAAGCGAGTTTGAGCTATTAATCTTTAAAATGGTTGGGATTGCACCTGCGAAAGTATCTGCGCCGGCTTCTAGCATGCCAAGGGGGGCTGCATAAGCGGAAAGACCTGCATCAACGGCAAGTTGATAGTGATAATGAGGATCATAGGCTTCAACATTGCTAGCAAAGCTCCTCCCGGGTCCGTGTTCAAAACCTTGATCTACCGGCAGGATAATCA
>MKUV01000009.1:0-23670 GCA_001898725.1 Caedibacter sp. 37-49 | reverse complement strand
CGACCCCCACACCCCCAGTGTGATGCGCTACCAGGCTGCGCTACGCTCCGATTAAGGGCGACTATAAAGGGGTTATTTCTACCATGCAAGATAGTTCCCGAAAAAAATATATAGCTTATACAATTTATTTTTTTAATCGGTCATGCATCCATTATGTCTTTACTATGCAAAAATAATAATTGACATTAAGGAACGACAATTTATAGTTTTGTTGTCCAAAATATAAAATATTGTTTTTTAAAAAATTATAAGGATTTATACATGAAAAAAGATAACTTTTCCATTTCCCTTCGTTCCTCTTTGGCTCTAATCCTAGGGGCAGCATTTTTAACGCCCACTCACTTGTTAGCTTCAGGCTTTTTTGAAGACGATGGCGCTGCTTTAGTTGCAACCCCTGCAAAAAGTCAGAATGATCAGGATAAGGATGTATTACGAAGTTTAACGAACATTTCTGCTCAACTTCAAGAACATGCTCAAAGAGCTGAAGACCGGGTGAGAAAAGTTACTAAGCTTGTTGCTGCAGCAGCACAAGACATTGCTGAAGATGATAATTCTATTGATTTTAAAGCACTTGTTAAAACGGCTATGCCAAATGGAACTGATAAAGCTTTGTATAGAATTTTTGACGCCCATGAGCGTATTGCTGGTGCTTATAACTTAGTAACTCTAGCAGAGAAATTAAATAAAGATCTTGAGGATGCTCGCCAAGAAGTTACGACGCTAAAAACGCAAGCAGGTAAGAGTTCAGATGAAGTAAGTAAAATTGAAGATCAGCACAAAGCTCAATTAAAAGCAATTACAGAAGAAAAAGACAAAGAAATTGCAGCAAAACAACATGAGCTTGATGAAGCTAAAGATGCGCATCAAAAGGCTATCACAGCAGTTACACAAGAAAAAGATCTCCAATTAGCTGCAAAACAACAAGATTTTGAAAAAGCCAATACTGAAAGGGCTGACCTACAAGCAAATTTTCAGAAAATTAATGATGAAAAGGGTGTTGCAGAACAGAAGGTGACAACACTTATTCAAAGTGTAAAAGCGCTTCATGGTCGGTTTGATGGAAAAGATTTTGATGGAATGGACGAAAACACCGCTAAAGAAATGCTAAAAGCTATTCAAGCTCAATTAGCAGAGTTAGTAAAGTAAACCCTAAAATGATCAGTATGCTTTGACAAAGAGCATGCTGATCCTCTTATTTATAATAAATTGACTTAAAACCTATTTTTTTCCTTCATGAACAGTCGTTCATCTCATATTTATTCAAAGTGAAAAATAAGAAATCTTTAACATTATAATGCTTTTTAGTTGAATTTTACTAAAATCTCGATTTATTGTGGCAAGGTTCATTAATTTTTATGGAGGGTCTATGAAAAAATTTTATGCATACCAAGCGGTTGCTTTGGTGACAGCAAGTTTAGTCGGAAGCGTAAGTCCTGTCGTTGCAGGTGGTTATGAAGCTAAACTTTGGAACTCAGACAGCGTTGGTGAAGCGCTTGCTGGAAGCTCAGTTAAAGAAGGTGATGTCACAACAATCACACGAAATCCTGCTTCAGCGTTAGGATTTATGAACAAACGTTATGACGTTGGTGTTTCTTCAGCTATCGTTCTGCCAAAAATAAAGTTCAAAAATAAAGGCTCAACAGCTGCAAATGGAAGAGTTACACCTGGCAATAACGGTGGGGATGCAGGTAAAGATGCATTTGTTCCTGCAGCTTATTTAGCTTGGAATATGAATAACAACTGGAAATTTGGCTTGGCCGTTACAAGTCCTTGGGGTCTTAAAACAGAATATAAACGTGAATGGGTTGGACGTTACCATGCGCTAAACTCAGAAATGAAAACCGTTAATATTACGCCTGCGGTCGCTTACAAAGTTAATGATCAATTAGCGATTGGTGGTGGTGTACAAATCCAATACATGGACGTTAAATTATCGCGTGCGATCGATTTTGGTGGGGTTATGAATCCCATTTTACAAGCCAGAGGAGTACCAGGCGCATTTCTTTTCCCATTACAAGATCCAGCACGTCAAGGAGAAATTGGTCTTAAAGGTGATAGATGGGGATATGGATGGAATTTAGGCTTAGCGTATCGCATTACAAAAGCCTTACGTGTTGGTTTAAATTATAATAGTCATATTAACCATAAGCTTGCAGGAAAAGCAAAATTTTCATTCCCAGGTGCGCCTGCTAACAATCCTCTTGCGCCAGCCGTTATTAACCAAGCTTATCAATTAGTTAACAATGGTGTAAAAGCAAATGCACGTTTTCAAGAACAAGGCATTAAAGCGAACATAAAGACACCAGAGCGCGTTAATTTTGGTGCTGCCTGGGATTTCCATTCTCAATGGACATTATTAGGAGAAGTCAATTATACGCATTGGAAGCGAATGAAAGAGATCGCGATCATGTTCCCGTTGACAGGCACTGCTGACAGAACGCCAATGAAATGGAAAGATACTTTCTCTTATCACGTTGGTTTAAATTGGCGTCCTTCTGAAGAATGGACATTCCGTACAGGTTATGCTTTTGATCCAACACCTGCGCGAGATAATTACCGGATTCCAAACGTGCCAGATCAAGACCGCCACTGGGCAGCTT
Organism: Caedibacter sp. 37-49; assembly: GCA_001898725.1. Taxonomy (GTDB): domain Bacteria; phylum Pseudomonadota; class Alphaproteobacteria; order Caedimonadales; family Caedimonadaceae; genus Paracaedimonas. The sequence goes on along the minus strand of MKUV01000009.1, from coordinate 21,070 downwards.
TAGGTGCGACATGGTCTCCAGCCGCAGCGAAAGGCTTAAGTCTTTCCATCAACTATGCGCATGAATTCGTTCGTAAGGCGAAAAGTAACTTGCGACCAACAGGTGATAACGTTTTACGTGGTAACCTCATTGGTTCCCATAAAGGCAATGTGAACATCGTCACTGCTGGACTTAAGTATAGTTTCTAAAATCGTTTAATCGATAGAAAAATAAAGAAGGTGTGTGATAATTTCACACACCTTTTTTAATTATTTTTTAATAAAAATTATTTAAAACTGTAAACAGGAAGGGGGCGTACATGCCAAAACAAAAAAAATCTGAAAATTTATGGTTAAAGAAATACCCTCAAGACATTCCTTGGGATGTTAAGTTTGTTGGTAAGCCCGTTCATGAAATGTTGGAAGAAAGTGCGCGTAAATTTCCCACACGCCCCTGTATTGATTTTTTAGGGAAAAAATTTAGTTATCAAGAGGTAATGACACTCGTCAATAAAGTCGCTGAAGGGTTACAAGCTCAGGGCGTTAAGAAAGGCACACGCGTTGGAATTTTTATGCCTAATGCGTCGTATTTCCCCATTTTCTATTTCGGTATTTTGAAAGCTGGTGGAATCGTTGTTAACTATAGCCCGCTTTATGTGGTTCAAGAAATTGCAGCTCAAATTCGAGACTCTAATACTGAGATAATGGTCACGCTTGATCTAGATGTACTTTATACAAAGATTTTAGCGGCTCACGAAGAGACAAAACTTAAGAAGATCATTATATGTCCAGTAAAAGACATTTTGCCTTTTCCAAAGAACTTTCTCTTCCCACTCTTGAAAAGAAAAGATTTAGCCAATGTTAAGTGGGATAAACTTCATTTAAACTTTAAAGATCTTACGAACAATAATGGTCAACCTAAAGCAGTAAAGATTGATCCCGAAAACGATATTGCTGTTTTCCAATATACAGGAGGAACAACAGGCATTCCTAAAGGCGCAATGCTGACCCATGCGAATATCCATATTAATGCGCAACAAGCTTTGATGTGGTTTGCAAAGGTTGATGAAGGAAATGAGCGTATTTTGGCGGCTCTTCCTCTTTTCCATGTCTTTGCAATGACAGCTATTATGACGTTGGCTGTTAAATGTGGTGCTGAAATGTTCATGATGTTTCCACGTTTTAATGTAGATGAAGCTATGAAGATGATCCAAAAGCATAAGATAACCTTTTTCCCAGCTGTGCCAACTATTTATACGATGATTAACAACCATCCTGATGTTAAGAAATTTCAATTAACCAGTTTAAAAGCCTGTTTATCAGGGGGGGCGCCGCTTCCTATTGAAGTCAAAAAGCAATTTGAATCCTTAACAGGATGTAAGCTTGTCGAAGCTTATGGTCTCTCAGAAACTTCGCCAGGTGTTACATCGAATCCTCTTTGGACGCTAAGTAAAGCGGGTTCAATTGGTATTCCTCTCCCGGGCACAGAAGTACGCATTATAGCGCGTGATAAGAAAAATCAAGAAGTTGCTCAAGGCGAACGCGGTGAAATCTGCATTAAAGGACCACAAGTCATGAAAGGCTACTGGAATCGTCCTGAAGAAACAGAGCGTGTTATGCAAGGAGGGTATTTCCATACAGGTGACATCGGCTATATGGACGAAGATGGCTATATTTTCCTTGTCGATCGGATTAAAGATCTCATCATTTGTAGTGGGTACAATGTCTATCCACGTGTCGTTGAAGAAGCTATTTATCAACATTCAGCAGTTGAAGAAGTCACTGTTATTGGCGTGCCAGATGCAAAACAAGGCGAAAGTGTAAAGGCTTTTATCAAACTCAAAGCAGGTAAGGTGGTGTCAGAAAAAGAACTGATAGCCTTTCTAAAAGACCGTTTATCTTCTGTTGAAATGCCAAAGTATTTCGAATTCCGAGATGCACTTCCTAAAACGATGATAGGCAAGCTTTCAAAGAAAGAACTACGCGCAGAAGAATTAAGCAAGATAACGAAGAAATAACCGAAGGAGACGAGAATGACCACAAATGCGATAATTTCAGGCTATGTAAGATCTCCTTTTACCTTTGCAAATAAAGGTGAGCTTACAAAAGTGCGGTCAGATGATTTAACGGCACTTGTCATTCAAGGTCTTTTAAAGCAAACGGGCGTTGCTGCACAAGATATTGAAGATTTGCTTTTAGGATGTGCTTTTCCTGAAGGAGAACAAGGACTTAACTTGGCGCGTCTAATCGTTCTGCTTGCGGGTCTTCCTCTTTCAGTTGGAGGTGCGACCATAAATCGCTTTTGTGGTTCTTCTATGCAAGCCATTCACACGGCGGTTGGGGCAATTCAAGCCGGGGCAGGGGACGTTTTTATTTGTGCCGGTGTAGAATCAATGAGTCGTGTCCCTATGGGGGGATTTAACCCTATGCCTAATCCCAAACTTTATGAAGCAATGCCTGGGGCTTATATGTCGATGGGAGAAACAGCTGAAAATGTCGCGAGGCGCTTTGAGATTTCACGAAAAGCTCAAGAAGAATTTGCCGTCGAAAGCCATAAAAGGGCAGCTGCAGCGCGTGAAAATGGTAAGCTAGATGAAGAAATTATAGCTATTTCCGTTCGTGATCAAACAGTTAACAAAGATGGCTGTATCCGTCCTGAAACAACTGCAGAAGTGCTTGCAACACTTAAGCCAGCTTTTGAAGAAAGTGGCTCTGTTACGGCTGGGACTTCGTCACCGCTAACAGATGGAGCAGCAGCCGTATTAGTTGTCTCTGAAGAGTATGCGAAAAGAAACAATCTACCTTGTTTAGCGCGGATTAGATCTATGGCAATAGCAGGGTGCGACCCAGAAATTATGGGGATTGGTCCTGTCAATGCAACACGTAAAGCCTTAAAACGTGCAAATCTTGAGATAAAAGACATCGATATCATTGAACTTAATGAAGCGTTTGCATCTCAAGCTTTAGCATGTATCAAAGAACTTAGTCTTGATCTGCAAAAGATCAATATTGATGGTGGCGCAATTGCTCTAGGGCATCCTTTAGGGGCGACAGGAGCTCGCATTACCGGAAAAGCGGCCACTTTGTTAAAACGTGAAAATAAAAAATATGCTCTCGCAACGCAATGTATTGGCGGTGGACAAGGTATTGCAACCATCTTGGAGGTATGTGAATGACCTTTGAAATTAAAAAAGTTGGTGTCATTGGTGCCGGAACTATGGGCAGCGGAATCGCCGCTCACCTAGCAAATGCTGGCGTTGACGTTTTGCTTCTAGATATGCCTCAATCGAGGTTTGGACAAAAAAACAAACTCGCTGAAGAAGCTATCGAAAGATTACAAAAGACTGACCCTGCAGCCCTTATGACGCCCAGAGCTGCAAAACTGATCACCCCTGGTAATCTTGAAGATGATTTAGACGCATTAAGTGCTTGTGATTGGATTATTGAAGTCATCGTTGAAAATCTTGAAGTAAAACGCAATCTTTATCAAAAACTTGAAGGGCTTCTTAAGCCCCATACAATTGTGTCATCTAACACTTCAACAATTTTATTAAAAGAGCTCATAAAAGACCGAACAAAAGCTTTCCAAGCCTCTTTTATGATTACCCATTTCTTTAACCCTCCACGGTATATGCGATTGCTTGAGGTGGTAAAAGGACCCAATACAGATTCTGAAAAATATGAAGTGATTAAAAAGTTTGCAGATATTCGTTTGGGAAAAAGTGTTGTTGATTGCCACGATACGCCAGGGTTTGTTGGAAATCGTATTGGTGTATTCTGGCTTCAGTTAGCGGTTATAGAAGCAATTCAACAAGGAATAAAAGTTGAGGAAGTTGATGCTCTTTTCTCTAAGCCCATGGGAATTCCTAAAACCGGTGTGTTTGGATTAATTGATCTCGTTGGCCTTGATTTAATGCCTTTAATAGGTAAAAGCCTGAGAGATAATCTTCCTTCTGAGGACGCTTATTGTCATTTAGAGCAGGATACACCTGTAATTAAAAAAATGATTGAAGAGGGTTATACAGGTCGCAAAGGTAAAGGTGGCTTTTATCGCGTTAATCGTGACACTGGCGAAAAGATTAAAGAAGTCATCGATCTTAAGACGGGTGTGTATAGCAAAGCAGAGAAAATAAAGCTTTCTGCATTAGAAAACACACATACTCTAAAAGACTTACTCTCTTATCCTGATCAATACGGAAAATATACCTGGTCAGTTTTGTCTCAGCTTCTTTCTTATGTTGCGTCTCATGCATCTGAAATCGCAAACGATATTGTTGGGATTGATACGGCAATGAAGCTTGGTTATGGCTGGAAATACGGTCCTTTTGAGTTGCTTGATAAAATTGGCACAGAATGGGTTGTAAAAAAACTTAAAGAAGAAGGAAAACCAGTTCCCTCTTTGTTGGAAAAAATCGGTTCAAATTCGTTTTATAAAGTCCAGAATGGGAAGCTTCATTATTTTTCATTTGCAGGAGATTATCTAGAGGTTCAAAGGCTGTCAGGGCAGCTTCTTCTTTCCGATATTAAACTTTCTTCTCAACCGCTTGCAAAGAATGGTTCTGCGGCACTTTGGGATATCGGGGATGGTGTTGTATGCCTTGAATTTACAAGTAAAATGAATTCCATCGATCTTGATATTATGAAGATGATTATCAAAACAATTGAAATCGTTCAAAAAGATTACAAAGCGCTTGTTATCCATAATGAAGGACAGAATTTTTCGGCAGGCGCAAACATAGGGTTGGCCTTATTTGCAGCAAATTGCGCTTTGTGGCCTCTTATCGAACAACTTGTTGGAGAAGGCCAGCAAGCTTATAAAGCGCTCAAATACGCACCTTTTCCTGTTGTTGGTGCACCATCTGGGATGGCTTTGGGTGGTGGGTGCGAAGTCTTGCTTCATTGTGATGCTGTTCAAGCTCATGCCGAGAGTTACATTGGTCTTGTTGAGGTGGGTGTTGGACTTATTCCCTCGTGGGGTGGATGTAAAGAAATGCTTGGACGTTGGCTTAATCATAATAAGCGGGCTGGTGGCGCTATGGTTGCCGTTGGCAAAGTTTTTGAGATGATTGGCACTGCAACGGTTGCAAAATCTGCCTATGAAGCTAAAGAGATGCTATTTTTAAATGAGCAAGATGAAATTACAATGAACCGTGATCGTTTGCTCGCTGATGCAAAGAAAAAAGCTCTTGAATTAGTTGAAAATTATCGTCCTCCTGAAGAGCACACATATTCTCTTCCTGGCAGTGTGGCGCGTGTTGCTCTTTCAATGGCTGTGAAAGGTTTTGTGAAAGCAGGAAAAGCGACCCCTTATGATGAAGAAGTTGCTAAACACTTAGCAACAATCTTAAGTGGTGGTGATGTTGATATTACTGAAGCGCAAGGAGAAGAAGGAATCTTGAAGCTTGAGAGAGAAGCATTCATGATCCTAATAAAAAATCCAAAAACGTTAGCAAGGATGGAACATATTCTTGCAACAGGAAAACCTTTGAGGAATTAGAAAATGCCAATTTATAAAGCACCTCTGCGGGATATGAAGTTTGTAATGCAAGAACTATTTGAAAGTTCGCAACAGTCAAGCTTATCTGGTTCTGAAAATGTATCTGAACAAGATATGGATATGATTCTTGCCGAAGCTGCCAAATTTTGTGAAAACATCCTTTTCCCTCTTAATTTAAGTGGTGATACGGAAGGATGTCATTGGGAAAATAAAGAAGTCAGAACACCTAAAGGCTTTAAAGAAGCCTACCAAGAGTTTGTTAGCAGTGGCTGGGCTTCTCTTGCGTGTGAACCTGAATATGGCGGTCAAGGGCTCCCAGAAACAATAGCACTTGCAGTCGAAGAAATGGTTTGTTCTTCGAATCTTTCTTTTGGTCTTTATCCTGGGCTCACACGTGGTGCTTATCAACTTCTTTTAAAACATGGAACAGATGAGTTAAAGCAGCACTATCTTCCAAAAATGGTTGAAGGCGTATGGAGTGGAACTATGTGCCTTACGGAACCACATTGTGGGACAGATTTAGGTTTAGTCCGTACTAAAGCAGTATCTCAATCTGATGGCAGCTACAAAATTACAGGTACCAAAATTTTTATCTCTTCAGGTGAACACGATCTAACAGAAAATATTATTCATTTTGTGCTTGCGCGTACGCCTGAAGGACCTTCAGGAATTCGAGGTGTAAGTTTATTTTTGGTTCCAAAGTTTTTAACAGATGACAACAAAGAAATAAAACAACGCAATACAGTCTATTGTGATTCGATTGAGCGCAAGATGGGATTAAAAGGATCTTCTACATGTGTTCTCAGCTTTGAAGACGCGACAGGTTGGCTTGTTGGAAGCCTTTATAAAGGTGTCGCGAACATGTTCACAATGATGAACAATGAACGTTTGGCTGTTGGCAATCAAGGGCTCGGTATTGCTGAAATTGCTTACCAAAACGCACTTTCTTATGCGAAAGAAAGATTGCAAGGAAGAGCATTAACAGGGGTAAAACATCCAGAAAAAAATGCTGATCCTATTATCGTCCATCCCGATGTACGAAAAATGCTTTTAACAATGAAAACTTATAACGAAGGGAATCGTATGCTTGGCACATGGGTTGCACTTCATATTATGCGTTCTCAAAAGGCGGAGAATGCTGTTGAACGTGAAGAGGCAGATGAATTCGTACAATTAATGACACCTGTCGTCAAAGCCTTCATGACTGATTGCGGAACTGAAGTGGCAAGTCTTGGCGTGCAGGTTTATGGAGGGCATGGCTATATCCATGAATATGGTATGGAACAGTATATGAGAGATGCAAGAATTGCGCAAATCTACGAAGGTACAAACGGTGTACAAGCTCTAGATTTAGTCGGTCGCAAAATACCGACTGCAACGGGCCGCTATTTACGACGATTTTTTCATCCTGTTTATGGTTATATCCAAGAGAAACAAGGTGATGCTTTCTTAGCTGAATTTGTAGGTCCTCTTCAAAAAGCATTTGAGCGATTACAACAAGCAACAATTACTTTAGCACAGCGAGGATTGAGCAATCCTGATGAAATTGGCGCTGCAGCTTCTGATTATTTAAGGTTAATTGCGCTTACAGCACATGCTTATTTATGGACCAAAGCTTGTGAAGTGGCATACAAAAAGAAAACAGGTCAAGAAAGTGCTTTTTATGAAAGTAAAATAGCAACCGCACGATTCTTCATGCAAAAAATTCTTCCTCAAACATCCTCTTTGTTTGCTTGCATTATGTCAGGTTCTAAGCCTTTAATGGAGATGAAAGAAGAAGCGTTTGGACCTTTCTAAATTCTTCTGGAATTTACGAAAAAAGGAAATGGAGACTTTTGTATGAATCTTATAATTCGCTTATTACGTGTTTTCATTTCTGCTTTTTTTCGCACACCTCTTGATTTTTTTGGAACTTCTGTTGTGTCCTTTAGAGTTGTACCAACAGATATTGACTTAAATCTTCACATGACGAATTCGCGCTATTCAAGCTTGATGGATTTAGGTCGTTTGGATTTACTTTTACGGTCTAGTGGACGAGACTTTTTTTTAAAGAAAAAGTGGCAAGCTGTTCTTGGGGCTAGTCATATTAGATTTAGGCGTTCTTTAAAATGTTTTCAAAAATTTGAATTACAGAGCCGCGTTATCGGCTGGGATGAGAAATGGTTTTATATTGAACAACGAATATTTTCCAACGGCCATCTCATTACGGTGGCAATCTTAAAGGCTCTCTTTGTGAACAGAAGAGGATCTGTTCCTACACAAATTGTATTCAAAGAATTAAATGTGACGCTAGAAAAAGAGCGTTTAACACCCGCTATTAAGCATTGGCTTAAAATGGAAGCATCGATTCGAGAAGAGAGCTAATTTTATGAGTGAATTACGAGGAAAAACACTTTTCATTACAGGAGGAAGTCGCGGCGTTGGGCGAAGTATCGCTTTAAAAGCTGCGCAAGACGGCGGAAATATTGTCATTGCTGCTAAGACAGTAGAACCTCATCCAAAGCTTGAGGGAACAATTTACACAGTTGCCTCAGAGATTGAAGATATAGGGGGAAGAGCTCTCGCCATACAATGCGATATCCGGGATGAAAATCAAATTCAAGCAGCTGTAGAAAAAACGATAGAAGCTTTTGGAAGCATTGACATCCTCATCAATAATGCCAGTGCTATTCATTTAGCTTCAACTCTTGAAATGCCCTTAAAACGATTTGATTTGATGTTTTCTATTAATGTTCGAGGGACTTTTGCGACAACCCAAGCATGTTTACCTCATCTCAAAAAAGCGCCTAATCCTCATGTACTTACTTTATCACCACCTTTAAATATGAAAGCTGAGTGGTTTAAAGATCATGGGGCTTATACAATATCAAAATATGGCATGAGTATGTGTATGTTGGGTATGGCAGAGGAATTTAAGCAGGCAGGCATAGCGTTTAATTCTTTATGGCCTAAAACTATTTTGGCAACCGCTGCCGTTGAGATGTTAGGGGGAAAATCCTTGCTTCAATCTGCCCGAAAACCAGAAATTATCGCAGATGCTGCGCTTTTTATTTTTAAACGCGACAGTCGGAGCTGTACAGGACAATTTTTCCTTGATGAAGATGTTTTAAAGGCGGAAGGAATAACTGATTTTTCTTCTTATTCATTGAATCTTAATGCTCCCTTAATTCCTGATTTTTTTATAGACTAGCCCAAATTAAAAAGTTAAGTAATTATCACTTTTTGCATACTATTAAAGGGATAAATCTCGGGGTGAAAAAACATACGCTTTTCTTAATAATCTTCTTATTAACTTTATTTTTTCATGAGGCAAGTGCAAATATTTTAATAGAAAATAAATTGAAGCCCATTATTTATCAACTTGATCAATTTATTTCTTCTTATTTAAAAAAATTAAAAGCTCCTGGGTGTGTCGTTGCAATAGTTGGTCCTCAACAAGTTTATTTTTTAAAAGCTTATGGTGTTAAAAGACTAGGACAAAAAGATCGTTTAACACCTGAAACTATTTTTCAATTTGCTTCAGTTTCAAAAACCATTTCTGCAGCTCTTGCTGTAAAACTCCATCATCGTGGAAAACTATCATTAGATGTTCCTGTGACAGATTATCTTTTAAACTTTCATTTAAAAGGAACCAAGAAACCCTTAAGTTTAAGGCACATTTTAAGCCATACTAGTGGTTTATCAAATAATGGCATGAATGCTCTTATAGAGCGTTGTACACCTCGTAAAACCTTATATGAGCATGTACAGAGCCAGTCAGTTTCTGCTGAACCGGGCGAGTGGTTTGATTACCATAATATTATGTATGGTCTCGTTGAGGATATTCTTATAGCAGCCACGAGCCAATCTTTTCAGGAACTTTTGCAACAAAATCTTTTTGGGCCGCTTGGAATGCAGCATGCGAGTGCAGGTTATCAAAATATGATAATGTCTAAAAACAGGGCTTATCCCCATGATATACCTCATAAATCTAAAATTTTACGCCCCGCTAAGAGTTATTCTAAATGCTACTATTCGGTCTTAGCATCAGCTGGAATAAATGGCTCAATATTAGACCTTATACCTTTTTTACAAACACAATTAGGCGGAAGACCGGATGTTCTCTCCTCCCAAGAGTTAGACATGCTTCACGCGCCTCAAATCAAGTCGCCTGAGACACTTAAGAAGATACAAGAAAAATTTCGATACATGAGTGATTCTGGTTATGCTCTAGGATGGCGTTGGATGGATTATGCTGGAGAAAGAGTTATGTATCATGGAGGATGGATCAATGGTTCTCGACCAATGGTTGCTTTTTTACCCAAATATAAAATTGGGATCATTGTGCTTCATCATGCTGAAACACCTTTTTCTTTTAGAACAACAATGAAATTTCTTAATCTTTTTTTGGGAATTGATTATGAAGATAAATCCCTTCAAAAAATCAAAGCAAAAACAAAGAATTAATTTTCTATATATCTATACTTTGCGCAAATGCAGCATTGGCTTGGATAAAATTAAAGCGCTTTTCAGGGCGGCGTCCCATGAGCGCCTCAACAAAACCTTCTATCGTCAGGGTTTCATTACTATCAAAATTTGCAGAAATTTCATTTTTTGGAAGGTGCACTTGCAACAGAGTCCTTGTTTTTGGATCTAAAGTTGTTTCTTTAAGTTGTTGCCAATCCATTTCGCCCAGTCCTTTGAAACGGCTAATCTCAATTTTTCCTCGACCTAAAAATTCCTTTTTCAAGAGTTCATCACGATGAGCATCATCGCGGGCATAAAGACTTTTTGTTCCTTGTACAATTCGATAAAGCGGGGGTAAGGCAATGTAAATATGCCCTTTTTCAATTAGTGGACGCATTTCTTGGAAGAAAAAAGTTAACAACAGGGAAGCAATATGAGCTCCATCGACATCAGCATCTGTTAGAATAATAACGCGTCCATAGCGTAACTGTGATGTATCACAGTTTTTACCCGTTCCACATCCTAAAGCTTTCCCCAAGTCTTGAACTTCTTGGTTTGTCCTAAGCTTATCATTGGAAGCGCTAGCAACATTCAGAATTTTCCCGCGTAAAGGTAACACGGCTTGTATTTTCCGATCCCGTCCACGCTTTGTTGGGCCACCAGCTGAATCTCCTTCAACGAGAAAGATTTCTGTTTCATGAGGATTTTCAGAAATGCAATCAGCAAGTTTTCCAGGTAAGCGTAAGCGTCGAGTTGGTGTTTGCCGTAAGGTTTCTTTAGCTTCTTTGCGCCTTAAACGTTCATCAACCCTTTCAAGGATGTGATTAATAAGAGCTTCTGCAATATCTCGTTGGCCCGTTAACCAATGGTCTAAGTGATCCTTAATAACTGTTTCAACAGCACGTGTGATTTCACTATTCACTAATTTTTCTTTCGTTTGCCCCTGAAATTGTGGATTTCGTATAAAGGCAGAAAGAAGCATGGCAGCACTTGAAGTACAATCTTCTGAGGTAATTTGGGCAGCTTTTCGATTTCCAAGACGCTCTCCAAAACCACGAATTGATTTTGTCAGAGCCTGCCGAAATCCCATCTCATGTGTCCCTCCTAAAGGTGTAGGAACCGTATTACAATAAGAATGTGAAAATCCTTCTTCTTCAAGTGACCATGTTACAGCCCATTCAATTCGTCCAAAATTATCTGGAAGCTCTGCTTCTCCACTAAAGGGCTCAGTACAGGCTTGAGGTGTATCTTTTAAAGTCTCAAGAAGGTAATCTTTAAGCCCTCCAGGGAAGTGAAATGTATCTTTAAGGGGGACATTCTCTTCAGACTCAAGAAGGGAAGCATCACAACTCCAAAGAATTTCTACACCTTTAAAAAGGTATGCTTTTGAGCGGATCATTTTATAAACAATCAGAGGCTTAAAGTGAGAATTTAAAACAAATATCTCTGGGTCTGGATGAAATCGAATTGTCGTTCCTCGGCGATTACTAATAGGTCCGTTGTTCATTAAAGGAGAAATAGCTTGGCCACGACTATAATGTTGTTGCCATAATTGCTTTTGAGAAGCAATTTCAACAGTTAAATGATCTGAAAGTGCGTTGACGACTGAGAGTCCTACGCCATGAAGTCCGCCAGATGTCTCATAAGCATCTCCCCCAAATTTTCCACCTGAGTGTAAAGTTGTAAGAATAACTTCTAGAGCAGATTGATTTGGGAATTTAGGGTGAGGATCAATTGGGATACCTCGTCCGTTATCACGGATCGTAACAAAACCATCAGCTGAGAGCTCAACTTCAATTCTCGAGGCATGACCAGCAACAGCTTCATCCATTGCATTGTCAACGACCTCAGCAATAAGATGATGCAAAGCGCGTTCATCTGTTCCTCCGATATACATGCCTGGGCGGCGGCGTACAGGTTCTAAACCTTCTAAAACTTCTATATCTTTAGCGCTATAGTCTGTTTTTGTTATTTTACGAGATGCTTGAAAAAGATCAGCCATGGCTTTCATACTTTGTTAAATTTGTTTATAGTGCATTTAATATGTGGAGTTGAATAATAATGCATTCCTTTTTCTCTTATTTAACCATTGGTGCACTTATTGCAACTTTTATTGTACTAATAGCTGGTCTTGCAACGTTATTTTTACAAGACAAAGAAGCACGTTTGAAAAGTAATAAGTTCATGCGCTGGCGAATTCTTTTACAATTTGCGGCGCTGTGCTTGTTTGCTTTACTTCTTCTATTTCAGAAAAAGGGAGGATAATGGTTAAACTAACTAAAATATACACTAAAACAGGTGACTTGGGAAGCACAGGCTTAGGAGATGGTTCGCGCCGGAAAAAACATGACCTTCGGATTGAGGCAATTGGTGCCGTCGATGAAGCTAATGCTTCAATAGGTTTAGTAAGGCTTCATACGCAAGGGAAACATGATTTGATGCTGACTGCCATCCAAAATGATTTATTTGATTTGGGGGCGGATTTATGTTTGCCACAAGATCGACGATCGAAACCTACGTTAAGGATTACACACCGGCAAGTTGAACGTCTTGAACAAGAAATTGATTTCATGAATGAAGAATTACAGCCGTTAAATTCTTTTGTTTTACCGGGCGGTAGCCTTGCCAGCGCTGCTTTACACATGGCACGTACGATTGTTCGGCGGGCAGAGCGAATTGTGTATGCTTTAAGTGAAAGCGAACCACTTAATTCAGAAATTGGGATGTATCTTAATCGTCTCTCCGATCATTTATTTGTTTTAGCACGTGTTTTAAATGATCAAGGACGAACGGATGTTCTTTGGAAACCTGGGGAAAATCGATAAGTCTTACGTTTGCAAAATTATTTGAGTTTAAGCCCTAGTGGAAAGCCAAATAGCGGCTCGCGTTATTGCTTTAATACTTGTGCGTAAAACAGCAAAGCCTGGAGCATCGGCCGCACCTGCTTCTAAGCCTTGATCTTTATGAGCGATTTCATCTGCTTGAAAACGCTTAATTATGTTGGTAAGTTCAGGTTCTAACTCACTTTGTTGAAGTTCTTCTATTTGACCAGCGTAATGGTGATCAATCACTTCTTCGACAGCAACTGTACAAGCCATGGCAGCTTTTGCGCCTAATTTTGCTGTCAAAGCACCTAAAAGATATCCTCCAACATGCCATAAAGGTGTGAAGATGGTTGGTTTTATATTGCGCGCTAGAAGAAGTTGATTGAAACTATCAAGGTGCTCTTGTTCTTGCAATTTCATCTCTTGGATAAGAGAGGATGTGGGATGATTTTTTAGAACATCAAGCTGACCTTTGTAAATACGAATAGCACCGTATTCGCCAGCCTGATCAACGCGAAGCATTTGTTTTATACGTTCTTGAGGGGTTAGCATTCCTGGAAGACGACGTTTCATAAAACTTCCTTTTATTTTTTTTGTCTTTTCAAAAAATAGAAGGCAAGTAAGCTCCACAACAGGCAATAAAGAACATTATAGCCTGCCATGGATATTCCTAAAAAAGACCATTGTACTTGATCACAGCGAACAACGTCAGTATTTAAAAGTTCTTCACGCAATTCTTCAATAGAGTTACCTGCGAGTTTTTTACTTTTGCATTGCGTGGGCGGTTCTACCCAGCGCTGTTCAACGGCGACTTGGTAGAAGGCAATTCCAGCATTAATAAAAAATAGAATGGCTAATAACAAACTTAATTTTTTAGAGTGAGCTTTGAAAAATGAAGCTAAACTTGCCACGGACCCAACAATGCAGATGCTCATAAACACATACTGCTGATAAAGGCATAAAGAACAAGGTTGAAGTTTAAAAAAGTGCTCAGCAACGAAACCGCTACTGAGTGCAAAGAAAGCCGCAAATATCAATGTGCGTACAATAATGACAGAGTTTGAAATATAAGAATCTAATTTATGCATAAAACGATTTATACCTATAAACGTCTATAGTTTCTTTACCATACATATTTAATAACAAAAAAGCCAAGGACTAAAACGCTAACGCCTATAACTGTGACAAGTACAAGGTTTTTTTCGATATAATCTTTAATACTTGGCCCAAAGTGCCATAATAAAAGAGCAAGAGAGAAAAAGCGAAACCCTCGCGCGATCACTGAGGCGATAATAAAAGTACTGAGATTTAATTCAGCGACACCACTTGTAATAGTCACGATTTTATAAGGAATGGGGGTTAAACCTTTCAACGCAACAATCCAAAATCCCCACTTTTGAAAGTTTTGTTGTAATTGAATAAAGCTTTCTTGAAGACCATAACTTTCTACAATCCATGAACCAAGTGTCTCAAAGAGGGCATATCCTATATAATATCCTAAAATACCGCCAATAACAGAGCTTAATGTGCAAAGAGTCGCGAGAGACCAAGCCTTTTCTCGGTTACCTAAAATCATTGCCATATATAAAGGATCTGGCGGAAGAGGGAAAAAAGAACTCTCTGCAAATGAAACAATCATCAACGTCCATAAAGCGTGACGATGACCAGCAAAACTCATGATCCAAGAATAGAGTTTATGAAGCATTAGTCCCCTGTAAGAATAGTTTAAGGTCTTGCTTAGCATCGTTAGAACAGGGGCGCAATAAGATTTGAAAAGAAAGAATATAGTTTAAATCATATTTACTTTTTGACAAAAATAGTTTAATGATGTCATAAAATTTTATGAAAGGAATTTAAAATGTCATTTAATTGGATAGCTAAGGTTAGCGCTTGTTTGGTTTTAAGTTGTTTTATATTAACGAATTCAATAAAAGCTTCAAGCATTCTTGAAGAGCAAAACTCTTTACAAAAATTCATTGTCGCTTTTGACACGACAGATTCAAATAAAAAAGCACCTAGTTTGCGTGCATTAAGTGACTTTCAAACATGGAAAAAGGTTTTTGAAGAAGCTTATTGTGAAGCAGAGAAAAAATACAATTATCTTGAGATTTTAAGAAAAAATGATAGTGCGAGTTATTTCAAAACACTTAAATCTAGTTTTGATCATTTTTTGCAGACTCATAAGTTTCTACTTCAAACAAATTCTAAAGAACTTGATATAATTACCGAACCTAAAGCTTTACAACATTTTACAGAAGCAGCAAAAGCATTGATTTCCATAGAAGTAGTTCACGAAGATACATCTACATATATTTTTGAGAAACACAAAGATTTGATTCAAAGTTATAGTGTGTTCACTAAATACGAAGAAAATGACCAGTTAAAAGAATTAAAAAATTTGGTAGAGTCATTATCTCACTCACTAGCTGTTTTTAGTGCAAATCCTAAAGATATGGAAAATTTATTAAAAATAGCTCAAGATTTACTTAGTTCAGAAGAAACTCTTGCAAAACTTCAACATATTAAGTTACTTAAGAGAAAAGATTCAAGCCCTGCACGTGTATCCCCTTCAAATTCTAAAGAAAGCCCCAAGTCAAAGAAAAGAGAAGAAGAAAAACCATCGAAGCATAGAGAAAGGTCAAAGACTTTAGAGTCCATTTTTTCAAGTAAAAAGAAGATAGACCCCAAAAAAGAAGTTTTTAAACAATTAGCTGTTAAAGCTCAAGAAAAGGCGATGGAGCTTCAGGATAAAAATAATAAGGATGAAACTCCGGCTAATTAGAATCAATCTTTAAGAAAATTATTATTCAAAAATTAAAGGATTGACCTACTACGAGAGTCCGCTATGATGCGGCCCATGCCCCTGTGGT
The DNA here is from genome assembly GCA_001898725.1 of Caedibacter sp. 37-49. Classification (GTDB taxonomy): domain Bacteria; phylum Pseudomonadota; class Alphaproteobacteria; order Caedimonadales; family Caedimonadaceae; genus Paracaedimonas. Next base: position 5,454 of record MKUV01000009.1, on the reverse strand, counting down.
GGAATTGGTAGACGCGGCAGACTCAAAATCTGCTTTCCGCAAGGGAGTGGGAGTTCGAGTCTCCCCGGGGGCACCAAGAAATGCTTAGGTTTTTTTCCCTTACGATCCTTTCTTTAAAGAGCAGCACAAAAAATTATCATCAAATTGTCATCAGTGTAAAAAAAGCGATATAGGTTTTAGAGAAGTTAAAAGCATTAAAAATCTAAAGATTGCATACATCTAAAATTGTGATCTGGCCTTATGATCTGCTAATTAAGAGTCTGTAGTTATGCGCCTAATATACTACAATAAGTATTTGAAAATAAAATTAAATTATAATGTATTCATAATAGATTGCTTATACGGAAGCAATATGGAAGCAAATGAAAAATATATTGGGCCTCTTTACCTAAAATATTTAAGATCATTGCTTGTATATTGACTGCCTAAGTCAGAATGATCAATTAATCCTGAAGAAGGTTTCCTTAATTCCACTTAACATAGTAGAACTAATGAAAGATATTAATTTGAGGAGGAAAAGATTAGCTTTCAAGCAACTTACAGGGCATAAATGTAAAGTAAGAAATCTCTCGGATAAAAGCTATGTACCAAAACTACCTTAAGAAACAAACTTGAATCTCATTTAATGAGAACTAATGCATCCTCTCCCTCGTCCTTTACACTGATAAGAGATTGTGTTAAAAGCAAAAAAATATTAAATTGGTTATAAGAATTATGTATGTATCCAAAAGCTCGTTTTTTGAACGATATAATATAACGTATATAAAGGATTATCGCGTACAAAACGTACGTAAGAAACCTCTAACAGATTTAATGAATCAGTTGGCTAATAAACAAATTTTTAGAGGTATTCTTATATTACTGACAATCTTTCTAGCCCTAACAGCGAGAGTTACTGTGTCAAACGCATCGGAATATAGTGCTTCATTTGAAGATACCCCATCAGCAACATTAGCTCGCGCCAATTATAACACTGACTTAGATATAAAAAATTCACGCATCTTTATTTTCTCAGGAAATAAGCTTCTTGTAACAGAGGACACTCTGACTCCAGCTACTCTGTCTTCAGAGTGGATTCAAAGGATCGTAAAATTTTCTTTCAAAGGGGATGAATATAGTGCTGCAGAATTACGCGATGAAAGGAGCGTTCCTGGCAATATGAAACTTGCAGATTTTATAGGACTTTACCTTAAGTTGCCTGCAGAAATTATTGAGCCAGCAAGAAAAGGCCACCAGTTGTTAGAATGGGAAGCTTTGCACAAATTTTGTGGGAAGTGCGGGGCTTCGACCATTAATTCTCCTGAAGAACATTTTAAACTTTGTTCAAATAATTCTTGTCGCCAAAAGTACTATCCCAAAATTATGCCGGTCATCGTTGTTGGTATTGAGCGAGGAGACGAGATTCTGATGGCACGCGGCCCATCATTTCCTAAAGGAATATATACAACGCTTGCTGGTTTTGTGGAAGCTGGTGAGACTTTAGAAGAGGCAGCCAAGCGCGAAGTTAAGGAAGAAACTGGCATAGAGATTGGCAATTTAGAGTACGTTGGTAGTCAATCATGGCAATCACCCACTCAAATAATTATAGGATTCCGTGCACAATATGAAAGCGGAAATCTTGTAATTGATCACAATGAGCTGGAACACGCAGCTTTCTTCCATGCTGAAAGCCTACCCCCAACGTTTCCAGGTGAAAACCTCACTATTTCACAAGTAATTATTAGTAGCTTTTATAAAAGATATTTAGAGCGAAAGCAAAACGCTCAAGACTGATAATTTTAAGGAATCACACTAAAATAATGACTGCTTATAATAGAGTTCTTTCATGCATTACTTTTGAAATCATTTCTATCACTTGAGTCTGTTGTGGGTTGATAAAAAAATGATCTCCTGGAAAGAATAACGCTTTGAAACAAGCTGTGGTATAATCCTGCCATAGTTCCACTCGTGAAGGTGTTACCATGATATCATTCACCCCTCCTAGCGCCATTAAATCGCATGACAGCTTATAGTCATCGGGGCGAATAAATGTTTCTAAGATTTGAAAATCAGCGCGCAGGATTGGAAGCCATATTTCCACTAATTCTTGATTCTGAAGAATTTCTTCTGGCAGTCCGTTGTATTTTTTGACTTCTTCTAAAAAGTCCAAATCTGGTAAATGACTTATTTTATCACTTGTTTTAAAGTGAGGAGGTGTTTTCCCAGACACAAATAAACAATCCGGTAATGGTAAAGAATTTCTCTGCATATAATGCGTCAACGCATAAGCAATCAATCCACCAAGACTATGACCAAAAAAGAAGTATGGTCTATCTAGATAGTCTACAATCTGTGTTCCAAGGTTATCGATTAATGGATCCATACTGGTAAAAAGAGGTTCGGTAAACCGAGTACCATGACCGGGAAGCTGCACAGAAATCAACTCTATGGACGGATCAAGGTGTTTCGCCCATGGATAAAAAATATGAGCATTTCCACCCGCATAATGAAAACAGAACAGCCTTTTAGTTGCCATTTCATTATGTTGAGGAAAAAGAAACCATGATTGTTTATGTAATATCATTTTCAGCTTTCCCTCTTATTAAATTACGTTCTGCATTTTGGATGCTCGGTACATCTATATGAAGTGAAGTATTCTTAGGAAATGCTATAGTGCAAACTGCATTTGTTAGAAAAAAGGAAATTGCTTGATATTGAGAAAAATTCTTATATGAGCTTATGTAAAAGCCATTGTTCTCTTGAATAGACTCTATTTCCAATAAATCCAGAGGTACACTTAGGCCACACTTTATTGCTTTAGACAGCGCTTCTTTGATCGTCCAAAACATAATCATTGGAGATGTTGAATCACACGATGAAACCAACAGGTGTTCTTGGTCACTTAGTAATGGATAAATTGTTTTCTCTTTTCTTTCTTCCAGTGATTCAACATCAATTGCCATTGGAAAGGATTCAATAAAAGAAATTGCTCCGCCTAGTGATTCTGTATGACTTATGCTCACCTGTATATTCTTCAGACTAACCAAAGGTTGATGAAAAACACCATTATCAATAAAAAGTTCAGAAGGCTTTTTTTGGGTGATAGCATTAAGCGCTCTTTTTGCACAATATCGCCCTATTAGATAACCATATTGACGGTTACGGTAGGACATTTCTTCATAGACCAAGCATTCCAATGGATGTAACAATTCCTTACGAACTCTTTTTAATTCCTCGAAATCTGTGCAAGCCAGGCATAGCCCTACGGGAAAATTCTTTTTATTGAATTCGATCTTTAGAATAGAAGTATAAGATGAGTTATTGTCCATTTTTGATTCTACTGATTAAACCTGTCAGTACCCTTCCAGGACCCATCTCCACAAATTCTGTCACATTTTGGCTCAGTAGATAGCCAATACTATCTACCCATAAAACCGAGTGAGTAATCTGATCGCATAGCGCTTTCTTGATCGTTTGATCACCAGACTGGTAGGGTCTCGCTGTGCAATTCGCAATCACATGAATTTGCGGTGATGCTAATTCAAAATCATTAACAAATGTTTCGAACTTTTGTTGTGCTGGAAGCATATACCTAGAATGAAATGCTCCACTCACATTTAACTTGACGGTCAAAAGAGCACCGTTAGCTTCACATAATTCTTTTGCTTTCATCACTTCCGGTTCAGCGCCAGTGAGGACAAACTGCGTTCTAGAATTTTTATTCGCGATTGTTACTGCCTGAAGTTTATTATCTTCTAAGACTGCATGAATCTGCTGTTCACTTAGGCCAATAATTGCTACCATTGCTCCGCCTTGAGCCTGCCCCATTAATTCACCACGCTTCACTACAAATTTAAGGCCAGTTGCAAAATCAAAAACCTTAGCCGCAAATAGAGCATTATACTCTCCCAGGCTGTGGCCTGCCAAATAAGTTGGCTTTTTTGAATTCTCTTTACTCCAAGCTAAATAGCTTAAAGCATTAACAATATACATTGCTGGCTGTGTAAACTGGGTCTGATTTAAGCGATTGAAAGGATCATCTAAACACAGTTCCTCAATCGAATACTGTAAAATATCATCAGCTATGCGAACAACTTTTGGAAACTTGGAAAAAAGATCACGTCCCATACCTTTCTGTTGAGATCCTTGACCTGGAAAAAGTAAAGCTACCATAATGAATTTAACCCAAACTTTTTATGCTATTATATTGCCGTTAGCATATTTGATGACAGAATAAAAGAATACTTTAATTAAAATTTTCTACATATAGTCTGGAGTAATGGAATGGACTCGCCAGAGTAGAGTATAATATTCTGAGCAAAAAAAGGAGGGGTCCAACCATGAAGATAGTAACAATTGGAATTGATTTAGGTAAGAATGTATTTCACTTACATGGAGTTAACGAGAGAGGTAAAGTTATTCTGAAGAAGAAAGTGAGCCGGAGCAAACTAATTGAAACAATAGTAAATATTCCAAGCTGCTTAATTGGATTAGAGGCTTGTTCTGGTGCGTATTATTGGGCGCGTGAGTTTACAAAATTAGGCCATACAGTACGTTTAATGGCCCCTCAATTTGTTAAACCTTATGTAAAGAGTAATAAGAATGATTATGCTGATGCGGAAGCAATTTGTGAAGCTGTGACACGCCCGACCATGCGTTTTGTGGCTATCAAAGAAGTTGAACAACAAGACATTTTAAGTCTTCATAGGATCCGTGAACGACTAATAAAGCAGAGAACAGCTCTTGGTAATGAGATTAGAAGCTTGCTTCATGAATATGGAATTGTCATAAGACAAGGATTTACACATTTACGTAAAAGCTTGGCAGAATTGTCAGATACAATTGATTCACAGTTAACTCCAACTATAAAAAGATTAATCATTTCTTTATATGAGGAACTAAATGAGCTTCAGCAGAGAATCATAAAATATGAGAAACAAATAGATAGTATTTACCAGCAAGATGAGCGTTGCCAGAGACTTGGTTCCATACCAGGAGTAGGCAAGATCATTGCAACAGCGATGGTGGCTAGTATTGGTAACGCCCATTTTTTTGAAAATGTTCGTCAATTGGCAGCTTGGATTGGCTTAGTGCCTGCTCAGCGTTCTACAGGCGGTAAATCAATCTTATTGGGTATTAGTAAAAGGGGAGATCAATATTTACGTACTTTGCTTATCCATGGAGCGCGTTCTGTGCTTAATTACTTAAAACGTAAGCAGATAAAGACACGGCAAGATCAATGGCTTGAGGAGTTGTCAGCACGTCGCGGCAAGAACAGAGCTACTGTTGCCTTAGCTAACAAAACAGCACGCATTATTGGGGTTGTACTAACAAAAAATCAAACTTACCAACCTCAACTAGCTTCTTAAATATAAGGATAAGGCCAACTTAAAGAGGAGTAGATTTAATTATCAAAGGAATGCGAAGAAAAAAGAGATGGCAAATTAGGTAGGACCGGCTCTCTTATATTCTGTC